>JASFFJ010000272.1:0-9347 GCA_050124355.1 Desulfobacterales bacterium
CCTCCCCACCCAATTCCTGCCAGCTCGATGCACTCTCTGACTGCCTGTCTTGAAGCACTGCTACTCAAAAAGGGTTTGTCGCAAAGCACTAAATTGGAAAAAAGCATATCAAGGTGGGCGGTTTCTGCTGGAACGTCGGACGGATCAACCATAAGACACCCATTTACGTCGATATACTTTGACGTCTGGACAAGTTTGCAAAGATTGTTGTGATCTTCCATGACAGGCCGCCGCAAATCGCCCGTTTCGGAAGTAATAAAGACAGTTCCATAACCGGGAGTGAAAACCAGATTGTCTCCCCCCAACACGACACTTTTTTCAGGGTCCCGGGCTGCGACCGAAAATTGCGCCGGCACAGTATCCAGAGCATTTGTAATCTGGTCTTCAGTTAAGAAGACTTTATCTCCGTCCACCTTGACGCCATGATTCTTGAATATTTTCAAGGCGTCCGGTTCTCCAAAAGAAATTCCCACATCCCTAAGGATCTCCATGGTTGCAGAATGAAGCCTGTTCAGCTCTTCTTCTGAAAGTGTCCCCATTCTATCAAACATCATATTCCTCACAAGATATTCAAGTCCTTTAATTTATCAGGTCCGGGAACACCGCTTTCGTCCCAACCCCTTAATTTGTAATATTCCGGCAATATCTGGTCCTGCTCGAACACCTGACCCTTGGAGGGCCCCTCGGGCATAGGTTCTTTCAAAAAGCGTTTGGGCAGGGTGTCGTCCTTGGCACTCATCCCGGCCTTCAGGTTGAACAGACGCTCCAAGGTAAAGATCCGTTCTCCGATCTTATTGAGTGCATCCACACCACCGAAGTCAACGCCGGTCGCACTCTCCAGCAGATCGACCACATCCTGCTCGGGGGTGTCCATTAAAAGAAAATAGCAGAATCCCAAAGAATCATAGGCCCAGGCGCAGTAATCCTGGTAGTGTTTGGTCATCTTGGCCTTGCCCTTGATGGCGTGACGATCCACATCTTTTTCAGGGGACCAGTAACCCAGCATGGTGGTCTCATAGATTTCCGAACAATTGACCTCTGCCCGGCAATGATCTGCGCCCCTATTGTTGGTGACAAAGGCAAGCCCTTGTCCTTTGACACCGCGGGGGTCGTAATTGGGCAACTCCTGTTTCTTTACCGTCATGGAGAGTTCGGGATGACCATAACGGTCGGCCAGACGGTAGGATCCTTCGCCCATGATCCAGCCGAAACCTTCCCGAGAAGCCATCTTTTGAACCAGATCCAAAAGCCCTTCAGCGTCACCGAACTTAAGTGGATACCCAACATCTTTTTCAGGCAGAACACCCCGTTCAAAAAGCTCCATGGCACACCCCACGGTCACACCTGCCGATATGGTGTCCATCCCCATGTCGTTGCACATCCGGCTGGCTTTGATGACCGCCGGCAGGTTGTCCACACCCGTTACCGCACCCAGCGAGGCGACGGATTCGTATTCAGGGCCCTCACCCTTGCCCTCGTATCCCTTCTCCTTGACATGACTCAGTCGGGCACAGCCCGCAGGGCACGCAAAACAGGCTTTGCTGGGGGTCGCACCGCGAACCGAATACTTCTCGGCAAAGGTTTCACCGCTGATTTTATCAGCGCCTTCGAACACGCCGGTCTGAAAGTTACGGGTTGGCAGAATGCCCAGGTCGTTGGTAAAGCTGACCACACCGATGGTGCCATGATCGGCAAGCACTTTGACGCAGCTCTCGGTGGGGTTGTTCCAAAAATCCAAGGCTTTGCCAACATGTTGCTTAAAGGCGGCCAGGTCGGCTAGTTTTAAACCTCCGGTTCCTCGGGCCACCACGGCTTTGAGATTCTTAGATCCCATGACGGCCCCGACACCGCCCCTGCCAGCCGCCCGGGCGCCGGTAACACCGCCGGTGATTACATTGGCCAGTCGCACAAGATTCTCGCCGGCCGGACCGATAGCGGCTATGTGAGCCATAGGGTCGGTTTCGGCTACAAGGAGCTCTTCGGATTCCTCGGTCCCTTTGCCCCAGATGTGTTCGGCACTGCGCAGCTCGATCTTGTCGTTGTCGATCCAAAGATAAACCGGACGTCCGGCCTTGCCTTGAAATATAATGAAATCGAAGCCCGCGAACTTCAATTCAGAGCCGAAATAGCCGCCCACCCCGGCATTGGCGATGCCACCTGTCAATGGAGACTTGGTCACAAAGTAGGCACGATTTCCCGCCGGCGGCATGCAGGTCAGCGGTCCTGTGGCAATGATAAAACGGTTTTGCGGTTCAAAGGCATCGATCTTCGGATCGATCTCATCCATCATGTATTTGATGCCGATCCCTCTGGCGCCAAGGTAATTTTTCATGACATCCGGATTATCTTCAACAACCTGAATATCCGATTTCGTCAAGTCCACCCGGATGTGTCTGCCTGTCCAACCATAGAATTCCGTTTTCATTCTGACACCTCCTGAAGATATGAATCCTTTAACTTGTTGACGTAGATTCGATTCATGTCAAAGACGGTTCGTTCAGGATCTTTAAACTCCAATGCGCCGTAAAAGCAATGTTTGACGCACTCGGGATTGCCGCCGCAAAGATCGCATTTATCCGCAAGCTTTTCTTGCTTGTCGAACCCCATGGCGCCAAACGGGCAGGCCCGAACGCACATACGGCAGCCGATGCAATCCTCTGCATTGACCTCAATGGCGCCGGTTTGCTGATTGCGGACCAGCGCTTTATCCTGGGGACATGCGTCGACGCAAGGTGCCCTGCCGCATTGCTGACAGACATTCGGGTAGTAGAAAAAGTCCTTTGAAACAATGCTGACCTTGATGCGGGACTTGGCCGGGTTGATCTCACCAAAATGGTGGGTGGAACAGGCAAACTCACATAATCGACAGGCCGTGCATTTTTCGAGATTAACCTCAATATATTTGCTCATGTTACCTCCTATTCCGAGGATAAGTTAAAATTTTCGTGGTTCGCCGGCAAAACGATATTTATTTTTACAAATACAACTAGGGGTTTTGTCATCATTCTTCAAAGACGAACATAGAATTTGGTCTGAATTCCGCAGGTGCAAAACCTGAGCCATTACATACATACCAATGCATTATCGACAAGGAAATATTGCCTCCGTAAGTTTAATGGAGAGCCCATGAGGCGATACTAAGCGGAACAGCGTTGACGATCAAGATTTATAATGGCATACATGACATGAACCAAGCGAATGATCGCCCCCGCGAACCGTTCCACAACGAGCGGAACTATTGGAATGACGCTATCGTAGGTGTGTAAAAAATCAGCGGCCACCAGCAGAGGTGGCCCCAGCCCCTTCAAGAGGCCATCCTCATACCGCCAGCTCTGCTGGTGGCCGCTGATTTTTTGATCCTATTTCGAATCAACCTAAATGAGCATTCCAAAATGATATTAATGCATAGAATATAGTAAAACCGGACATTTTAAATAGAAACGAAACGACAGCATGTTTTCGTCTTGATCCACTCTAGAATCAAAATGGTATCATACCAATTTTTCTGCATTCAGGATTATAGAAATTTCAAATAAATTTGCATGCAAAATTCAGAATATATCTTCATATTGGGATGAAAAAATCAACCATAAAAAATCAGGATCTAATCAAATCCGTTGTCGATAATCTTCCTGGACTTGTATTTCGTGCCGTCAATGACGGCGGTTGGACCTTTAAATTTGCAAGCCGCGGCGCTCTGGCGCTTCTGGGTTATGCGCCTGAAGAGTTGGTCAGTGCAACCGCCTTTCGCCAGATGATACCTAAAGAAGATCAGGAGGAGAACAGACGCGTCCTGTCACAAATTTCAAAAGAGAATCCGCACTATGAATTGGTATATCGAATCCGTACGGCATCTGGAAACATAAAATGGGTTAAGGAAGAAGGTACGGGCGTCTACTCAGCGGCAGGCGAATTGGTCTCTCTCGATGGTTTTTTGGTGGACATTACGGACCAAAAAACTGCAGAAATCGAGCTGCGCGAGGAAAACCTCAGGCTGAAATCCAGGATCCGGAATAGGCATGGCTTGGATAAGCTCATTGGCAAAAGCCTGGTTATGAAAGAAGTCTACGAACTTATCTCAAAAGCCGCCGGAACGAATGCCACCATCGTGATCACTGGAGAGTCAGGAACCGGAAAAGAATTAGCTGCCAGGGCCATCCACAACTTAAGCATCCGAAGTAAAATGCCTTTTGTTGTCGTCAACTGCAGCGCCATACCGGAAAATTTGTTTGAAAGCGAGTTTTTTGGCTACCGAAAAGGGGCCTTTTCGGGAGCGCTCGCAGATCGTAGGGGGTTGATGGATGCTGCCCGGGGAGGGACACTGTTTTTAGACGAAGTAGGAGAAATACCGCTGCATATGCAGGCGAAGCTTCTGAGGGCGTTGGATGGTAATGGATACACGCCGATTGGAGATACCAACGTTCGGGTTTCAGATTTTCGTTTGATCGTGGCAACCAATCAGGATCTTGACGACCTTGTCGCCACCGGACAGATGAGAGAGGACCTTTATTATCGAATCAATACCGTTTGTCTGAGAATGCCCCCGCTGCGTGAACGAAAAGATGACATTTTGATGCTTGCCGAATATTTTTTAAAGAAATTTTCGGACTTGGGCGTGAATCCAAAGCTTCCCGAAAATGCGTCGTCAACCCTGATCAATTACAGCTGGCCGGGAAACGTGCGCGAGCTGCAAAACGTTATTAGCCGCTTTCTGACCATCAATAAAATAGAATTGGCGAGCAAAGTAGTTTCTCAGAATAAAGATAGGAAGAATTCCCAATTCGGACTGACAGGTGATATCGAACAGATGGAAAAAGAAGCCATCCTTGATGCACTGAAGCGAAATAATTGGCATATTGGAAAGTCAGCTACTGATTTAGGATTCAGTCGACGAACCATGCAGCGCCGGATGATGAAATACAAATTGCGTTGATATTACTCCTGCAGAGCAACATCATGTCTTCCTCAAATTCCCTCCCCATCTTTTTTAGTTTGAGTATTGGTTCTAACATCGACCATGGCTTATTCGTAGGTTGGGTTGAGCATCCCGATATCTTTTGTTGGGTTTCGTTCCTCTACCCAACCTACTTGCTGGCCATTTTTGTGCTATCAGCGAAACCCAACAAATTGGCCGAAGATAGAATTATCCCCTCCGTTTGAGGCCTGATTGAAGGGCATTCACAATTAACCAGTCAACAATGTCTGATTTTCAGCCAATTTTTTAATAAACAATAAAATAATTATATCAGATAGATAAGCTTAAATCGGTCAAATAATGCCAGTATTGGCCGATAACCGTAACCAAACAACTGTATGGATATTCAAAATTAATAAAATATTCAGCAGGTTATAAAATCTGTCATAGTGGCACGGCATATGCAGAAAAGTAGGATTGCAACATATGCAAGTCTGTCCGGCAATTTTCAACTAAATGGAGGACCAAAATGTCCCGCTTATCACCGATATTATCAGTCCAGGAAGAAAGAATCGAGAGAAGAGAAGATGACACCTTGACCTCTCACGAAGCAAGATCAAAACGTGCCAGAGTCGATCGAATGCTACGGGGCATCCGGAAAAAGCCCCCCCGAATCGCCGTGGAAAGGGCACGATTGATGACGGAATCTTTCCGGAAGACAGGGGGTGCACCGGTGGTTATCAGGTGGGCGCTGGCGTTGGAACATGTGCTGAAAAACATTGAGATCACCATTGGTGAAGATGATTTGATTGTCGGACGCTGCGGCCCTCCCGGGCGGTACGGTATCTTGTATCCGGAACTTCGCGGTGCCTGGCTGGAGACGGGGCTCGAGAGTTTTCCCTCCCGCAAAGAGGGACGTTTTGTCCTATCAGATGAAGACAGCCGGATCATTAAAGAGGAAATAATTCCATATTGGAAAGGACGTACCGTTTTCGAAGCGAATTATGATCTTCTGCCGGAAAAAACCCGACAAATTTTATACCAGAAAGATGATCCCTACACACCGAGTTATGTCATTATCGATTCGACCACTGACCGGTCTTCCCAGCAATGGGTGCCGGATTACCACAAGGTTTTAACCCGTGGCTTCAACGGCATCCGAATGGCTACCGAAGAGAGAATAAGAGCGCTGGATCCCTATGATTCAGACAATAACTTTGAAAAGCTTCCCTTTCTCAAGGCCGTCGTGATCGTTTGCCGGGCGATGGTCCACTATGCGAAACGTCATGCCGAGCTTGCTCGGATACTTGCTGAGACCGAATCCCGGCGGGAGCGAAAAAAAGAGCTTTTGGACATTGCGGCAATTTGTGAAAGGATTCCCGGAGAACCTGCCGAATCGTTTCGCGAGGCCATTCAGTCCCAATGGTTTACCCAGGTAGGTTTTCGTTTTGAACAGATGCACGGCGGTACCGTCGGTAACGGTAGGATCGATCAGTATCTCCTCCCTTACTACCAGAAGGATATCGCAGCGGGTCGAATCACAGACGATGAGGTCTTGGAGCTGCTGGAGCTCCTGTGGCTGAACATGGCCCAAAATGTCACCCTTCAACAATCCGGGGCGATCTTTCACAACGAAGGGGTCCCTCACTTCGAAGCGACCACCATTGGCGGACAAACAACCGATGGCCTTGATGCAACCAACGATTTGACTTACCTCGTACTGCAGTCAAAGAAAGAGTTTCCGCTCGATTATCCCGATCTGGCTGTCCGCATTCATTCGAGAACCCCGAATCACCTGCTTACGAAGATCTGCGAACTCATTAAGGAGGGCACGGGATTTCCCAAGCTCCTCAATGACGAGACCGTCATCCCCTTTTTGCTGGCCAAGGGGGCAACTTTGGAGGAAGTCCGGGACTACTGCGTTTCAAGTTGTACCGAAGTCCGGCTGATTAATCGGGACATTTATATGGTGGGGAACATGTACATCAATCTTGGCGCCGCTTTGGAGATGGCCCTCAATGATGGCCACTTGAGCTCGAAGGGTTCTGAGCGTTTCGGTGTCTCAACCGGGGATCCCCGAGAGTTTAAAACCTTTGATCAGGTAACAGATGCCTTCAAACAGCAGGTGAGGCATCTCACCCGCCATGCGTTTACGCAGGACCGTGTCCATGCGGCGATCAGGCCCGGTTTGTTGGCATCCCCCCTTCAATCCTGTTTGCATGATCTCTGCATGAAACACGGCGTGGATATCCAGCAGGGACAGATTGAAGATGGAATTTCGCCCGGATTTTGGGATCCCATCGGATTGGGTACGGCAATCGATTCTCTGTCTGCCCTAAAAAAGCTGGTTTACGATGATGCCGCCATCACCATGGACCAAATGTTGGATGCCCTGGCAAATAATTTTAAGGGGATGGACCTGCTGCATCGAAAGTGTATCAATGCCCCCAAGTTTGGCAACAACGACCCTTACGCCGACAACATCGGCCGGGAACTTGAAAAGTTTTTCAGATCAATTTCAAACAGTTATACCAATATCTCAGGCGGAAAATTGGATGTCCGTTACGTACCGGTGACCTCCCACATACCATTAGGCCGCATCGTGAGCGCACTGCCGAACGGTAGAAAAGCTGGTGAACCCCTGTCCGAAGGCATGTCGCCCTCTCAGGGATGTGATACAAAGGGGCCCACCGCGTCGCTGCTGTCCGTAGCTTACACCAAGGCCACTAAATTTCAAGAGGGCGGGGAAGGCGTACTGAACATGAAGTTGAGCCCCCCGGCGGTGGTCGGCGAGGTGGGTACAAAAGCCCTGGCGGCCCTCATTCGAACCTGGTGCGATCTGAAGATCTGGCACATTCAGTTCAACATCGTAAACACAACGACATTGAAAGCGGCACAATTAGATCCGGAGAAATATCGCAACCTGCTGGTTCGGGTGGCCGGCTACAGTGCTTACTTTGTAGATCTTTCGGCCGAGCTACAGGACGAAATCATCCGCAGGACGGCACATGGAATGCCGGAATAATAACCGGGAAATGGTAAAAAACAGCATGTGTGACAATAGTGGTGTCGATTCCGGATGGGTATTCAACATCCAAAAATTTTCCCTGCACGACGGTCCGGGCATCCGGGATCTAATTTTCATGAAAGGGTGTGCTTTGGGCTGTCAGTGGTGCGCCAATCCTGAGTCGCAGCGGCTCCATCCAGAAATCGGTTATAAAATCGATCGGTGCATCGG
Source organism: Desulfobacterales bacterium (assembly GCA_050124355.1). GTDB lineage: Bacteria > Desulfobacterota > Desulfobacteria > Desulfobacterales > JAFDCJ01 > JAFDCJ01. The sequence continues at coordinate 8,154 of JASFFJ010000272.1, forward strand.
ATTCGAAGCGTGCGGGTTGTGCTTGGACATGTGCCCTGAAAAGGCTTTATCGAGAGGCGTTTCCGGTAGGGCAGAAATCGACCGGTCACGCTGCAACCACTGTGGAAGGTGTACGACCGTCTGTCCTGATCGGGCCTTGGAGCTCATCGGTCGAGAGATGAACATTGCTGAGATCCTGGATATTGTAGCAGCCGATGAAGGATTTCATTTTCGATCCGCCGGTGGGATTACCGTCGGTGGCGGCGATCCCATGATGCAGGCTAATTTCGTTGGCGAACTATTGAGAGCATGCCGGGACCGGGGAATCGATACCGCCGTCGAAACGGCCGGATACGGCGGTTGGGACAAGCTTGAAATGATATGCCGATATGCAGACCGGGTTTTCTATGATGTCAAAAGCATGGATGCAGATAAACACATGGCGTTCACCGGCGTTTCCAATGTGCAAATCCTGGACAATCTGAGCAGGCTGTCGATCTACTGTCCGGAGTTACCCATCGTCGCAAGAACACCGGTTATTCCGGGTTTCAATGACACAAGCAAAGATATTTCAGCCATTGTGAAATTTCTAAGCACCATTAGGACTCTGAAAGACTATGAACTGCTCCCCTATCATAAATTTGGTACACCCAAATACAGGCAGTTCGGGAAAACCTATTTGTGTCCGGACATAACGCCTCCTACCCAAGAGAGTATGGAGCGATTGAGAGCAATTACGCATGAAAAATAAAGGGATCATTCGCCCTTCGATCAGGATTCTTAGCAATGACCAAAAGGATCGTATTCATTCCGACGCTTTGAAAATCTTATCTTCTATCGGTATACGTGTCGAATCCAGCCGGGGCAGGGAAATTTTCAAAAAGGCCATTGGATCAAATGCAATTACTGACAAGATCGTCCGTATTCCGCCGGAGATCATTGAGACCGCTCTGAAATCGGCACCTTCCAAATTGGATATTTACAATCGAGAAGGGCAAAAGTGCATTCATTTGCCGGGTAAAGCAAGGTTTGGATTGGGCGTCACAACCCTCTATTTTCAGGATCCTGAAACAGACGATCTTACTCCCTTCAACCGTAAATCTCTGGAAACATGCGTTCGCCTGGGAGATACGCTGGCAAGTTATGATTTTGTATCCACGCCGGGAATTTTACAAGATTTACCGCCCCATACGGTTGATTGTTATACGACCCTTG
>JASFFJ010000273.1:0-9303 GCA_050124355.1 Desulfobacterales bacterium
ACAAGGTGGGAGGACGCTGGGGAACCTCGGGGACATCGGCAAGATCCACCGCCTGGGGCGGCGTGTAGGGCAGGTTGAAATACTTGGCAATGCACTGCTTGACCTGGGCCGGATTGTATTCATACAAGCGGGTAAATAAATCCTTGGTTTTGCCGTTTATGGGAAAGGTCAATCCCTCCTCCTGGGCAAACGCTTTGACGGCTTCTTCCATATAAGGTTCGCCTTCTTCCACAATCAATACCTTTTCACACCCTTTGAGGAAGTCCTTAATCAATGCCGGCGGCAGCGGGTGGGAAAATCCCATCCGTAGGACTTTAATCTCATTTTCAATCTTCAAATCTTTGAGGGCATCGCTGACGTAGTTATAGCTGACACCATTGCAAATGATGCCCCGGCTGCCGCTGCCGCTGATGAAATTGTACTCGGAATTTTCGGCGAGTTCCTGAGCGCTGTCATAATTTTTCAGCAGTTTCACATGTAAATTTCTGGCCACTGCCGGAACGACCACCAGGTTGATCGGATCTTTGGAAAAATTTCCCTTGGTGACGCGCTCCCCGAGGCTACCCAGGGTGACAACACCGGAGGAGTGGTTGATGCGAGTCGTGGTCCTGAAAAGAACCGGTTCTTGAAGCTTCTCGGAAAGATTAAATGCAGCGGCAACCATTTCTTTGGCCTCCGCCACCGATGAAGGCTCCAGCATGGGAAGTCCCGACAACTTGGCGTAGTAGCGGTTGTCCTGTTCATTCTGGCTTGAAAACATGAAGGGATCGTCGGCTGAAAGGATCACCATGCCAGCTCTGACCCCGACATAGGCCAACGTCATCAGGGCGTCGGCCGCCACATTAACCCCCACGTGTTTCATCACACACATGCTGCGGACCCCGGAATTGGCTGCCGCAGCCGCGACTTCCATTGAAATCTTTTCATTGGTGCAATACTCAAAATACAGGTCGCATTCCCGGGCCATCTGGAAAAAATTGGTTGAGATTTCCGAAGAGGGCGTCCCCGGATAGGTACTGGCAAAGGCAACGCCCGCTTCGACGGCGCCCCGCGCAATGGCCTCGTTACCCAGCAACAGCATCTTTTCTCCTGGGTTGTCAGTAAGCAATTTGTGCATGGTATCTTTCCTTTGTTGGCGCTCTGTGGCGCTGTGTTGATAATTTGATATTTAATTTGGTTATATTTCTTGAGAGCGACAGAACGGAGGGATGCCACAATTCGTCATTCGTCAATGGTTACTCGACAATTGTTCCTCGTCGTCGCTTACTTTTGCCACCCTTTTTTAATGAGCTTTTCTTCGGAGGTCATCGACATCATTCGCCTTTAAACGCTGGCCGCTTGCGACCCAAGCTCGACAGGCCTTCCAGGGCATCTGCCGTTGAAAAAATTTCATTTAAGCGCCCCAGTTCGATTTCCATGGCCTCTTCAATAGACGTATTGGCCTGCCGGTCGATAATTTCATTGCTGACTTTCAAGGCGAGCGGGGCTTTATATCCGATGAGTCTGGCTGTGCGGGCTGCCAGTTCTTCGGAAACCCCTTGCGGCGACTGGCCGGAGAGCAGTCTGGTCACATTTTTCTCATGACAAACCATTGCCAAAGGTTTTAATCGATCCGGGATATCGCGTCTGCGATACTTGTCCGGCATTGCCTGAGATGCGAGCTTTTTTATGATGACATCAACTTCGGCCGGCGACACGAGTTCGGTGGCAATACCGAGTTCCTGGGCATCCTGAGCGCTGATGGTGGCTCCCGTAAACACATAGTACTTGGCAAGCTCGGGTCCGGCCATGCGGGCAGTGCGCAGCATGCCGCCAAGCCCCGGATAAATGCCGATTCCGGTTTCGGGAAACCCCATGGACCCGGCCGGGGTGGCAATAATCGCTTGGCAGGCCAACGCCAGCTCGCTACCGCCGCCCATCGAAAGACCGTCGAGGATTGCAATGGTGGATTTTTCAGAATTTTCAATTTTGAGAAAAAGTTCATGTCCTTTTCTCGTAAAGGCGATGATGTCTTGGATTTGATCCGAATTGATCTTTTTAACGAAGTAGCGGATATCGGCTCCGGCAACAAAGGCCTTGCCGGCCCCGCGGAAAACAATGGCCCTGACGGCGTGATTTTTCTCGGCCTCGCTAAAGCGTTCATCTAGCTGGGCGACCACCGCTTCGTTGAGCGCATTCATGGCCTCCGGACGATTGAGAGTGATCGTAGCGATATGGCCTTTTATTTCAAGATCTACGAACCTGAAGTCGAAAGGTGTACCGAGTTCTTTTTGGCGGGCCAGTATTTGCGGCATTTCAAAATCGGCGTATTTTTGGGTGATCGCCTCAACCGTTGCAAAGGCTTTATCAATACCAATTTTATTGATGATCTCAAACGGCCCCATAACCCAGCGCAATCCGATCTTGGCACCGCGATCGGTATCTTCAATGGAGGCAACCCCTTCATCGACCAGAGCGGCGGCAACCCCGAGACAAACCCCGTAGAATCGATCAACCGCAGCCCCAATTTTGGAATTGTCGACTTCGCCCGCTAGGTTCCAATTCTCATTTTTATCCTTCTGAGCGCTGAGGATCTCGGCGGTGGCGTAAAACGGCCCGAGTTCGTTGCCCAGGGTTGTCGACGCGTGAACGGCAATGGGGATGCCGGTGACATTCATGAGTTCAAAGGGTCCCATACCGATCTTAAAGGCTTGTTTGGCGGCTTCTTCGATGGTGGGAATATTGGCAATATTTTCTTCCAGCATGCGGGCGGCTTCGTTGAGGAAGGGCACGAAAAAGCGATTGACGGCAAAGCCCGGGGAATCTTTGACGACAATGGATGTTTTACCGTGCAGGGTTGCCGCCAAGAGCGATTTTTCTAACGTTTCTGTGCTGGTTCCCTCATGGGGAATGACCTCCAACAGCCTGTTTTTGGCGGGGTGGTAGAAATAATGAAGACCGATAAAGCGGTCGGGGCGAGAAGTCTGCTCGGCGAATTCACTTACAAAAAAGCTGGATGTGTTGGTGGCCAGAATGGTTTTCTGAGCGCAAAGTTGGTCAAGCTTCTTGAACAAATCTGATTTTACCTGCTTGTCTTCGAAGACCGCCTCGATGACAAGGTCCGCATCGGCCACCGCTTTAAAGTCGGTTGTTCCTGTGATGCGGGAAAGGACTTGCTCGATCTGCCCATGGGTAAAAATTTTACGTTCAACCCCTTCGCCGAGCAACTGTTTGATAATCCCGAGACCGCGTTCGACAAATTCGTCCGTGATATCGACAAGAACGACATTTATGCCTTCCTGGGCAATTTTCTGTGCGATACCGCTTCCCATGTTGCCGGCACCAATGACACCGATTTTATTGATTTGTGACATGGAAACTCCCCTAAAATTGAAAATTGAAGATTGAAGAATGAATAATTAAGGCATTCTATCTATTCAATATAGCCAGCAAATTCGTATGACCTTCTATCAGAACAAGCCCATAGTCTGCTAAAATTGGGAAAAGAAAATTAAATTATAAAGTAAAGGTAAACAAAGAGATAAAAATGATAGCATACCTCAAATCTTCAATCTTCAATAGTCAATCTTCAATTCCTACCTGTTCTTCCACACCGGTTTTCGTTTCTCTTCGTAGCTTGCGATGCCTTCCAGAGTGTCTTCGGTTTTCATCAGCGTGTTCAGGAAAAGATCGCTGACACCTGCCAGGGCCGGCTTGAAGGCCAGCCCCAGATGCTGCCTGACGGCTCTTTTATTCAACCGGATAATGAGCGGACTGTTGGCCTGAATTTCTTTAACGATCTCAGCGGTTGTCTCACCCAGCCGGTCATCTTCGGACACATAACCGACCAACCCCATCCGCCGGGCATCTGCCGCACTGTAAAATTTACCCGTGGTACAGATTTCGATGGCCCTGGCGGGTCCGACAAGCTGGGGCAAGCGCATGGCTGCGTAAGGCGGGAAAAAACCGACCTTTATTTCCGGTTGCCCAAACTGAGCGCTTTCAGCAGCCACGATAACATCGCAGGCGATGGCCAATTCCATTCCACCGCCCAGACAATAGCCCTGAACGGACGCGACGATGGGTACTTCGATCTGTTCGGTGAGCTCAAAAATCCGGTTGAAAGTGGCTATCATATCACCCACTTTATCCGGTTTGTGATCGGCGACTTCCACGCCGGTACAAAAGTGCTTACCTTCAGCATAAAGGACGATACATTTCAAGTCATCTTCCCGCAAAAGGGCCTCAAACAGGCCGTTGAGCTCGTCCATCATTTCGATGTTCATCATGTTGAACTTCGGGCGGTCGAGCGTGATGCGGGCGACACCCTCAGCCTTTTCAAATTTAATATGCGTCAGTTCGGTCATTGTTATGGTTCCTTGTCATAAGGGCTCAGAGGTTCCGAGTACAGAGTTCAGAGGTTCAGGGTTCTTTTAACCCGAAACGGTGAACGCTGAACCTTAGAACCTGTTAGCGGATATCCAAAGCATATTTTTCTTCTCTATATTCTTTGTGCTCTCCGTGATGAATGAAGATTACGCCTTCTGAAATACATAGCTCAACTGTCCGTTTGACAAAGTGCTGGCGACAGTTTTCATCTCCATTCCCACCGTTATATCTTCTTGTGCAAGATCAGGGTCGATTCTTCCGAATATTTTGTAGTCGCCATAGTCCAACAGGGCAATACAGTAAGGAACATCATCCTGGAACCCGATGGGCGCGTACTCCAATTTGCTGTACGTGATCAACTTACCGGCGCCGCTCACTTCAAACCAATCCATCTCACCAGGCAAGCATTGGTAACAGTCTGACCTGGGTGGGAAGAAGGTCAGACCGCATTTCTTGCACCGTGTACCCATGACCTTGCCGTCTGCCAGATAGTCGACGAAGTCATTGATTTTTGTAATGGAGGTAAAGCTGACCGTTCCGAATTTTTTGAACCGATCGTCTACTTCTCTTTTAGCCATATTTTTTTCCTCTCGTCGTGAAATCGTTTGTCCGAGATCCCAATGATAAATATATTAAGCGATGACAGGGTAGCGGAATTAAGAAAAAAATATATAAATTTTTCTTCCTTTATCGGCCTAGTATGGTCACATTGCCATAAAGTCCTACCCCGCCGATGTTGTGGACCAGGCCGATTTTCGGATCGTCCACCTGAATATCGCCGGCTTCATTCCTGAGCTGCAAGACGATGGTTCTAATCTGGGAGCCACCGGTGGCACCGATGGGATGGCCTTTGGACAGCAAGCCGCCATCCACATTCACCGGAATTCGGCCTTCCTTGTAGGTTTCCTTGCGTTTAATCAAATCTTTGCCTTCCCCCGGAGCTGCGAAGCCAAGATCTTCGTAAGCCATCATTTCCGCGATGGTAAAGCAGTCATGGACTTCGGCAACATCGATATCGGCGGCGGAAACTCCTGCCATCTCATAGGCCTGCCGGCCGGCTTCTTGCGCCACGGTAAGTCCCGAAAATAAATCTCGGCCTGCCAGATTGACACTGGTGGTGGCGGCCCCTAAACCCATGATCCAAACGGGCTTTTTACAAAATGCTTTTGCCTTGTCTTCGCTGGCAACAATGATGCAGGAACTACCGTCGGCGTTGGCACAGCAGTCGCCAACCCGCAATGGACTGGCCACCGGGCCGGACATGCGATTTTCAGTGTCCGAAAACATATCAAAGGTGACCGGCTTTCGATAGACCGCCTTGTCATTTAACTGACCGTAGGTGGCGGCCTTTACCCGGATCGCGGCGAGATCATCGGGGGTGGTGCCGTACCTTTCCATGTGGCCGCGGGCATACATGGCATAATAGGCCGGCATCATCGTGCCGAAGGGGCTTTCCCACTGAATGTCGGCACCACGGCCCATACGCTCCTGGGACTCAGAAGACGAGATTTCCGACATTTTCTGAAATCCAATGACGGCCACAACATCGTGAAGCCCTGATTTTACCAACGAGTATGCCAGCCTGACGCCCGTGCTGCTTGATGAGCAAAGGCTTTCCACATAAAAAGTGGGTTGCGGATTGAGACCGAGATATTCGGCGAACACCCCTGCCGGCGATCGCTGTTTGTCATACTCGGGTGCAGAACAGATAATGGAGGCGCCAATATCAGTGGTGGCAATATGAGCATCCTGCAATGCCGCCTGAAACCCCTCGAATGCCAGCTCGCGGATTGAACCGGGATATGAGCGAACGAAGGCACTCTGACCAACTCCGATGATTGCTACTTCAGTCATGAAATATCTCCGATATTTGTGTTTTGTTTTTGGTGTTTAGTATTTGGCAACTTTGAACCAAACACCAAATTAAATATACTGTCCTCCATCCACCTTGATTACTTCACCGGTAATGTGTCTGGCTTTATCGGATGCCAGAAATGCCACCAGATTTGCAAGGTCTTCAGGTTGTCCCACCCGTTTGAGGGCACTTTCGCCCATTGCCAGGTCAATAATCTTATCTCTGGCCTCGCTTTCTTTCAGCATCGCGGTTTCAATCAGCCCGGGGGCAACGGCGTTAACGTTTACACCAAAGGCACCCAACTCCTTTGCCAGTGCTTTGGTGTACCCGATAATACCGGCTTTGGAGGCAGAGTAGTTGGTCTGACCAAATTTGCCGCGCAACCCGTTGATGGAGGTAATATTGATGATTTTGCCGTGCTTCTGGTCTTTAAAGAGCGGCGCGACCTGGCGGGTAAAATTGAAATATCCCTTGAGGTTGACCTCTAGCACCCGATCCCATTGTTCTTCGGACATTTTCCAGGAGACACCATCCCAGTTCATCCCGGCATTGTTGACCAGGATATCAAGGCTGCCAAAGGCTTCCATGGCAGATTTGACCACCCGCTCGGCATCGGCATATATGGCGATATCACATTGCAGGGCGAGCGCCTTGCGGCCCATTTGCTCAATTTCCGCTGCATATTTCATTGCTTCAGCTTCATGCTTGCGGTAGGTGAGGCAGATGTCAGCGCCTTCACGGGCCAGCTCAAGGGCGGCGGCAGCCCCGATTCCCTGAGATCCACCGGTAACTAAGGCATTTTTTCCTTCCAGCAGCATCTTGTCCTCCATATTTTGATTGTTAAACTATTCTTTGGGTTTTCCCAGTACTGCGGCCATGAATTCGGCGTCAAAGGCTTCGCCTTTGGCCTGGCGCCTACGAAATTCTATAAAGTCAATGACGTCCTGGCCGGTAATTTTTTTGGTATTGAAGGCATTGAAACCGAGATATGCTTCCGCATTCATATTCACCGCCAGCCAGTGACGATTGATGGTCTTGGCTTGATCCCAGAAAAATTTCTTTTTCATTCGAATACCTTCGACGCTTTTGATAAGACACCCCGGAAACAGGTTCGTATATGTCCACAGGATCTTATTTACTTCGGCATCCAGGCGTTCAAAATCCGTCTCGGCTGTTTTGATAAATTCCCTGGCTTTTTTGGCGTCGTCACCTTTTTTAAACTCACCGTAAACAATTTCGCCGTTGTCAATATATTTGTCCGTGGTAACGGCTGGGTTGCGAATCCATTTGCCATTATCTTTGATGACCGGCACACATTTTGAAATGAGTCCCAGCTGTTTCATTTTATAAGCACTCCACATCTCACAGGAAACGCAGTTCCACATCGCCAGTTCCATCGGCAACATCCAGGGAAGAAAATCGGAACTGCCGCCGTCCGGCGCGGAGCCATGCCGTGGGCCGGCCTGTCCGAATATGGCCAGATCGCTTGAGACCGTCGAATCGCAAGCCATTCCGATTTCCTGACCACCGGCAACCCGCATGCCGTTCACCCGGCAGATCGTGGGCTTTTTACAATTAAGGATGCCGTCCACCATGGCGTTGAACAAATCCATGTAGGAACCATATTCCTGGGGTCTGCCGGCATAGTATTCGGCATATTCTTTGGTATTTCCACCGGTACAGAAGGCCTTGTCTCCTGTGGCGGTGAATACAGCCGCTACCACGGAGGCATCTGCTGAGGCGCGCTGGAAACCTGCGATAACGCCTTTGACCATTTCGGTGGTGTAAGAATTGTACTGTCTGGGATTGTTTAATGTAATCCAGGCAGCATAGAGATCATCGATGGGATATCCCTTGGGATCTAAGATTGGCTGTTTCTTGTATTTGACCCCGGGGGCTTCATCGGAAAAGTGTTCCTCGCCCCAGAGAAAATGATCCTTGATTCCGGACTCTCGCGGCAACCAGCTCAAATCAGACATATTTTTCTCCTTTTTGAATAAAAATTAAAATATTATCGAAGTATTATATCTGTATAAAGCCTCTCGATTTCTAAAAAAGATAATTTACTTTATAGCTATATATTAGCTACATTGCCGGTTAGTCAAGAAAAAAATATAGTAGGAGTTCTTGGTAGTATTCAGAAAATCTAATTGGCTTGACTTTTTTTTTGATGTTGATATTTCAAGAAAATACGTGCTCTTGTTTTTTATTTGGTTAGATATGGATGGCGATACGAAAAATAAGGTTCAAAGGATACTTCGTGGGGACCAGCTCGCTGGCGCCCGATTAATTCGTTTGTTGGAGGAGGGCGACCCGCAAGGGATAGAGATGCTCAAACTTTTGTATCCAAATACCGGAAAAGGATACATCGTGGGCATTACCGGTCCGCCGGGTTCCGGCAAATCCACCCTGGTGAATTCCATTATCGGCGAATTTCGCCAAAGCGGCCTGAAAGTAGCCGTGGTGGCCATTGACCCTTCCAGTCCTATATCAGGGGGCGCCCTGCTGGGTGATCGGATTCGGATGCGGTGTCATTCCGAAGATGACGGGGTTTTTATCCGCTCGATGGCCACCCGGGGGCATCTTGGCGGTTTGAACAGGACTGCCCGGGAGACCGTACTTGTTTTGGATGCCATGGGTTATGATGTCATCATAATCGAAACGGTAGGAGTTGGGCAGGACGAGGTGGAAATTGCGCAGTTTGCGCATACATCTGCAGTGGTCAGTCTGCCGGGTATGGGGGATGAAATCCAGGTCATGAAAGCCGGACTGCTGGAAATCGGAGACATCTTGATTGTCAACAAAGCGGACAAACCGGGGACAGACGATATGGTTGCGGAATTGCAGTTGATGCTTACCCTGAAGCCCATTTCTGATAATGGTTGGCAACCGCCTGTTTTAAAAACGGTTGCCGTAAAAAACCAGGGTATTTCTGAGCTTGTGGATATGTTTGAGCGCCATCGCCGATTTTTAATTGATACGGGGAGGTTTAGTGAACACAATATTAAATGGGAATTGTTATTTTTCAAAAAACGGGTTATGGAGTTGGCCGCTGATAAAATATTTAAATCTATCAGCGA
>JASFFJ010000274.1:0-9300 GCA_050124355.1 Desulfobacterales bacterium
ACATGCTTTCGGGTTCAGGGTTCAGGGTTCAGGGTTCAAGGTTCTGGGTTTAGGGTTTAAGGTTCAGGGTTGACTGATATGTTCCGAATTCAGATTTCTTTTTTCCGACTTCACCCTTCCGCCTTCCAATGTTACGGGTTTCGTGTTACGATCATCCATCGAGTATCCAGCATCGAGTATCCAGCATCGAGTATCCAGCATCGAGTATCCAGCATCGAGTATCCAGCATCGAGTATCCAGCATCGAGTATCCAGCATCGAGTATCCAGCATCGAGTATCCGGCATCGAGAATTCAGCATCAGACCTCCAGCAGCCGATAGCAGTCATCCACAATGTTTTGGGCCGCATCCGGTTTGCCGAAACGTCTGGCCCTTGCGGCCATGTCATTCAAGACCTTCTCGTGAGCGGCATAAAAGGCGATCCTCTCACTGAGCAGTTGGCCGCTGAGGTCTTTTTCGATGATCGTTTCAGCCGCACCATGATCCGAAAGGCTGCCGGCATTCAGAACCTGATGGTCATCGGCTGCGTGGGGAAAGGGTATAAAGATAACCGCTTTTCCCAGGGCCGTGATTTCAGCAACCGTAGTGGCACCGGCCCGGCAGATCAGAAGGTCGGATTTTCTATATAACTCATCCATATTATTGAAAAAAGACTGTACTGTGCATCGGATATGGTTCTGCCGGTAGGCTTTATTGACCTGCTGTTCATCTGCATCGCCGGTCTGATGGACAAAATGCAGTTGATCTTTATCTTTGAGGTATTCCAAGGCTTCTATGACCGCCATATTTATTCGGTGGGCCCCCTGACTTCCGCCGATGATCAGGACGGTAAAAGACCTGTTGCCGGCATTGTCCCTTTTTTTTGCGGCATTGTGATCGCAATATTCTAAAAGTTCGCGTCGCACCGGATTGCCCGTCCACCGTACCTTGCGTAAATCTAAACTGGACTTGGTATTTTCAAAGGAAATATAAATCCGATTCGCAAACCGTGATAAAATCCTGTTGGTTATTCCCGGCAGTATATTTTGCTCATGAATTACGATAGGAATCCTTCGCAGCCAAGCCGCGAAAACCACCGGTCCGGCAGAATAGCTGCCGAGGCCGATGGTTAAATCCGGGGAGAAATTTTTCAGGATCCGATTTGCTTCCAGAATACCTTTGGGTATATTGGCAACTGATTTAACCTGGTTCCACAGCCCCCGACCTTTAATGGCGGCAACTGTGATCGTTTGAAGCGGATATCCCGTTTTCGACAACACCGATTTTTCCAGCGCGTTGCCGGTGCTGACAAAAATGATACTGGTGGCAGCATTGCGGGCCTCAAACTCCTGGGCAGTCGCAATCCCAGGAAACAGATGGCCGCCGGTACCGCCGCCGGCGATAACGATGCGGAGCGGGCGATTAGATGGTTGCCCAGAATTACTATAGCCAGCGGCACTAGCTGCTTCAGGAGCATGGGGACCTGCAGCTGAAAGTTGAAAGCTGAAAGCTGAAAGCAAAGAGATTCGTATACATTCGTTCTTTGAGCTTTGAACTTTGAGCTTTGAGCTATTCATCTCGTATGTCGATTTATTAAACATTGAAAGACAATTTCTGCTCGATAATTTTCCTATTTTTTGGCACTTGCACTTATATTCATCAAAATCCCAATGGATGCCATATTCAGCAATAAAGAGGTCCCGCCGTAACTTAAAAAGGGCAAGGTGAGTCCTTTGGTCGGCAGCAGGCCTAAAGCGACCCCCATGTTGATGCAGATTTGAAGCCCCATGGCTGCGGTCAGACCGAAGGCCAGTAAGGAGCCGAATGTATCGGGCGCATGCCAGGCTATTTGAATGCCTTTCATGAGAACGATCCCGTAAAGTCCGATGATAATTAGAACACCTATCAGTCCGACCTCCTCACCGATAATGGAAAAAATGAAATCTGTATGGGGCTCGGGAAGATAAAATAATTTTTGATGACCTTTCCCGATGCCCGTACCCCATAAGCCGCCAGTGCCGAAGGCCATTAGGGAATGGACGACCTGGTAGCCTTCTGCTGCCGGATATTGCCATGGATCGAGAAAACTCAAAATTCTTTTTACCCGGTACTCGGCGTTGATTAGAAAGTAATACGCCACCGGCAGCAGGGCGACCAACGAGGTGAAAAGATGACGGCAGGGAACGCCGCCGACAAACATCATCAACCATGTAAGCGCTGCCAGAATAAGAATGGATCCAAAATCGGGTTGTCTGAAAATACAGACGGCAAACACCCCGAACACGAGAATATGAGGCAGAAATCCGATCGAAAAGGCCTTTAAATTATCCGCTTTTTTTTCCAACGAGTAGGCCAGAAACACCACCATGGCCAACCGCGCAAATTCAGACGGCTGAAACGAAAAAGGTCCAAACCGCAGCCATCTTGCAGCGCCGCCGGCCGAAAATCCATAGTCTGTAAATTGAATCGCCATCAACAACAGAAGAGCCAGCGCAAGTAGCGGATAGGTCAGTAGTCGATACCAGCGATAGGGAAAATGCCGGCAAATCACCAGGCCGATAATCCCCACCAGGGCAAAAATGGCCTGTTTCTTTAAGAACAGATAATCCGAGCCGAATTTTTTCAAGGCTACGGCAGAACTGGCGCTATAAACCATGACGATTCCGATTCCAACGAGAAATAACACCGGAAACAGCAGCTGAATGTCATAGGCCGTTGTATCTGTTTTTTGTTTTTTAGCGCTCATGATAACTGCAATTTGAAATTCTCGACGGTTTTTTTGAAATCTTCACCGCGTTGAACATAATTTTCGTACATGTCAAAACTGGCACAGCCGGGAGACAGCAGAATGACATTGTCCGGAGAGACCACCCGATAGGCCTTTTTGACGGCATCTGCCATGGAGACCGCCATTGTCGTCGGTATTGTATCTCCCAGTGCGGATTGAATGCGAGCCGCTGCTTTGCCCATGACGATGAGCTTTTTGGCATGCTTGGGCAAAATCTCCCTGAGTTTTTTGAAATTGCTGCCTTTATCGAGACCTCCCATGATCAGAACAACCGGTTTGCTGAAACTTTCGACAGCTCTGATGACGGCATCAACATTGGTTGCCTTGGAGTCATTGAAAAAATCGACACCGTGCAGTGTATCGACATGTTCCAATCGATGGGCCGCACCTTGATATCGGTTCAGTGCTTCCTGGACGGAATCTGGCGATGCGCCGGCGGCCAGGGCTGCCAGTGCCGCGGCGGCGGCGTTCTCCAGATTATGACGACCGATCAGATTGAAATCGGACACGTCCAAAAATCGTTGATCGCAGGATGCTAAATGCGCAAGCGGCCCTTTATTGTCTTGTTGCTTGGATTCCTTGAAATGAAACCGAATTCGGGTTCCGTTATTTATCGCGCCGAGTTCCTCGCTGTTGAGTGATCCATAGTATAATTTTGTGATTTCCAGCGGCGCGGTAAGGGAACGCACCAAAGGGTTCGAGCCGTTCAAGACGGCGAGGTCGCTCGGCTGCTGGTTTTTGAAAATCCGGAGTTTGGCTGCGGCATAAGCCTCAAAACTCGGATAGCGGTCCAGATGATCCACCGTGATGTTTAGCAAGACACTGATTCGTGGTCTGAAGGTGTCGATGGTGTCCAGTTGAAAGCTGCTGATTTCCGCAACGATGAAATCCGCCTTTGCCTCGCCCTCAGCATAGCTGATCAGCGGATTGCCGATGTTGCCACCCACGAAAACATTGAAACCGGAGCGTATCAGCATGCTGCCCAAGATTTCAGTGGTTGTGGTTTTACCATTTGTACCCGTTATCGCTACAATGGGCTCCTTGATAAACCGTGAAGCCAGTTCAATTTCTCCGATAACCGGTACACCTTGCTTCTTGGCCCGCAAAACCGGTTCAATCGTGTGGGAAACTCCCGGGCTCAGGACAACAAGATCCGCTCGTTCAAAGGTTTGAGTTCGGTGACGGCCCAACTCCATGGCTATGCCCATTTCATGGATTTTTTTTGCCCGAGTCCCCAGTGTCTCTTCGGCGGCCTGGTCGCTTACAATGACCCTTGCCCCCCTATTTTTCAGAAAGCGAGCGACAGCGATTCCGGTTGAACCAAGTCCGACCACAATAATTGTTTTGTTTGCAAGCTGCATGGTTAAGTCGACTTTGTTATATTCTCAGAGAAAATTATTTTTATTGATTTTTAAAAGGTTATTATTTTCTTTGAGAAAATGAGCTAAAATTTAAAATGAGCTAAAATTGTGGTATCCTGTCGTTTTTACAAAAAGAGATAGAGCGTAGTGATTCCTTAATTTTAGGCATTTTAGTCAATTTAGATCATTTTAGGCATTTTCATATTCGCTTCATCAGCCTGTATTCACGAGGCGCCGCAGCAGAGACACATATTACCAAGTGGAATTTGCTGCCTTGTATGGTCCAAACCGACCGCCTTGCCCTTGCGGGCAGGAGGGCAGGGCCTGAGCGAGGGCAAAGGCGGTCGGAATTTGGCGATTGGTTATCTTAATTTCAGGGTACTCATGGCCAGCAGGGCCAAGGCGATGGCAATGATCCAGAAGCGGACAATCACCTTGGGTTCCGGCCAGCCCTTTAATTCAAAATGATGGTGCAAAGGCGCCATGCGAAAAATTCTTTTGCCGTGGGTCATTTTAAAAAAACCGACCTGGAAAATTACGGATAAAGCTTCCATGACAAACAGCCCACCGACCAGCACCAGCAAAATCTCCTGTTTGGTTATGACGGCAATGGTTCCCAGAGATGCGCCCAGGGAAAGAGAACCAACGTCTCCCATGAAGATCTGGGCCGGGTAGGCGTTAAACCATAAAAATCCGAGGCCGGAACCGGCCAGTGCGCCGCAGAAGATCGATAGTTCACCACTTCCAATCACGTAATTTATTTGTAGATAGTCGGAAATTTTGACATGGCCGGCCACGTAGGCAAAAATCATATATGTCGACGCTGCAATGATCATCGGGCCGATGGCCAGCCCGTCGAGCCCGTCCGTAAGATTGACGGCATTGGATGCCCCCACAATGACAAAAGCTGAAAAAATGATGTAGCCCCAACCAAAATCCGGGGAGATATTTTTAAAGAACGGTATGGTGACCTGGGTTGAAAAATCCGGACTGACGTATACCAAAACACTGGTGACCAGGGCGACAATTCCTTGAAGGGCCAGTTTTTTGCGAACAGTCAAGCCTTTGCTTTGTTTTTTGACTTGCATCAGATAGTCATCGATAAATCCAATGGTCCCATAGCCGATGGTGACAAACAATACGATCCAAACAAAATAATTGGTCAAATCACTCCAAAGAAGAATGGATGCGACAATGGATATAATGATCAGCGTCCCACCCATGGTCGGCGTGCCGGCTTTGTCCAGGTGGGTCTTGGGACCGTCATCCCGGATGTATTGACCCACCTGCATAGCGCCCAGTTTGCGGATCATCCACGGCCCCAGCAGAAAGCAGATGAAAAAGGCCGTCAAGCTGGCATAGATCGTCCTGAACGTGATGTAGCGAAACACGTTAAAGACGGAAAATGTCGTATGCAATGGATATAGTAGGTGGTAAAGCATCGTATCTTAATTATCCATGATTGAACTTTTACAACGTTGCTTTCAGGTTTCCCAATAGATCAGTTTATTAAAACAATCGTAGATTTCGGATTTGTTGTATCGCTGCGCTCAATCCTTTTTTATTAAATGACAGAATACCTTAAATCCAAATTCAGAAATCCCAAATCCAAAATTAATGAATACTGATGTTAATCTCACAAGTCCCTAATCATCAGATTTCTCGCACCATTCCTGAAGTTTTCGGGCCACTTTTTCCATGGCCATCCCGCGCGAGCCTTTGATCAGCAGCCAGTCACCAGGCTGCAGCCGACATTTCAGATCTTCTACGATATCCTCATGGGTACCATCAAAGGTATCCGTCGGCGACATGCCGTTATCATGGGCGCCGGCTCTGACTTCGGCGGTAAACTCGCCATAGGCGTATAATCGACAGATTCCCGATCGAGCGGCATCGGCCCCAAGGTTGCGATGCAGTGACTTCGCCTGGGTGCCCAGTTCTAACATATCGCCGACCGCAACAATGCCCCTGGATCCGGCACGCAGGGTGCTGAGACTAGCAAAGGCGGCTTTCATGGATTCAGGATTGGCGTTGTAGGTATCGTCGATAAGGTGAATATCCCCTGGCAGGTGTCGGATGTTCATTCTGCCGGCAACCGGTTTAAATGCCTCGAGAGCGGTTTTAACGGTCTTGCCTGAAAGACCGATTTGATGGCCCACGGCTGCTGCCGCCAGAGCATTGGAAACCATAAAACGGCCGGGCGTAGATAAATGAACCGGGATGCTTTCTCCGGCAAAGATCAACTGAAAAGAAATGGTGTCCTTGGTTTCTTCAACATCCTCGGCTCTGATGGCTGCTTCCCGGGACAGCCCATAGAGAATTACCTCGGCCTTCGTTGTTGCAGCCAATTGAATCACCCGTGGATCATCTGCATTGAGAATCGCTTTGGCGCCGGGCGCGAGATTTTTGAGGAGATCTCCTTTTTCCTGCATGACGCCTTCAATGGATCCCAATCCCTCCAAGTGCGCCGGCCCTATATTGGTCAGGACACCGATATCCGCTGAGCATATCTCAGCCAGCCTTGCAATTTCACCGGGATTGTTCGTGCCCAGTTCCAGGACCGCCCACTGATGGTCGTTTGATAAACCAAGCAAGGTTAACGGCAACCCGATGTCATTGTTGAAATTCCCAATGGCCGTCAGGGTATGATACCGTCGTTCCAGAACCTTGGTGGTCATTTGACGGGTAGTGGTTTTTCCGTTGGATCCCGTAATGGCGACGACAGATGCATGGGATCTCAAACGGTTAAATGCTGCCATATCCCCCAATGCACGGGTCGTGTCATCAACCGTGATGCAGGCAATATTGTTTTTTTTCCAGGCCGGCAGGGGCATCTGGACAGATTTTCGGCGATTGACGACAAGGCCACGGACTCCCTGATCGATGACAGTTGAGGTAAATGCATGGCCGTCATGGGTCTCCCCTGTGATGGCCACAAAAACGTTGTCGCCAGAGATATTGCGCGAGTCAATGGACACCCCTGAGAAGGAGCGGCGCAGATCTCCACATAAAAGCTCACCACCGGTGGCTTCCATGATTTCCTCGGCCGTCCAGGTTAGGGGGTGGGTCTGGTTCATTTGTCGATTGTCATTTGTCATCCGTCACTCGTCATTCAAATAGCTCATATGAAACTGAATTAAGTTTCTTGAGGTTGGTTCTAACACTGGCCATTGCTTATTCGTAGGTTGGGTTGAGCATTTCGATATCTATTGTTGGGTTTCGTTCCTCTACCCAACCTACTGGTCATTCATTTTTTTTTCGCCATCAGCGAAACCCAACAATATGGCCAAACATGAACCATCCCCATTTTCTTTAATGATCAAACTGGACACTCGTAGCCAGAGGCGGTGCTTGTGTGAAACGATAGTCTCTTTTCCGATCAAACAGCTTGTTTCGGCAGCCTGCGGCGATGCTGACGATTAACCACTCATTGCTTGCAGTACTTTTCGCGCCTCTTCGCGATCATCAAAGTCAATAATATCTTTACCAATAATCTGATAGGTCTCATGGCCTTTGCCGGCTATCAGTACGACGTCCCCAGGCCGAGATGTGAGAATTGCCAGCTCAATGGCACGGCGACGATCGGCTTCGACGGTGTATCCCTTGGCCTTAAACCCGGTCATCAGATCCATTTGTGAATATTCGATTCCTTTGATTTTCCTGACCCCGGGTAAAATCTGATCGATAATCGTCATCGGATTCTCCCTACGGGGATTGTCGGAGGTGACGATTGCCAGATCGCACAGCCGGGCGACGATTTCTCCCATCAAGGGACGCTTTTCTTTGTCACGATCGCCACCACATCCAAAAACACAGATAATACGGGCCGGGGCCATTTTCCTTAACGCCGATGCAACATTTTCCAGAGCATCCGGCGTATGTGCATAGTCCACATATACAAATCGTCCGGTGCTGTTTTCTATGGACTCCAGTCGACCAGGAATGACAGATAATGCTTCAATCCCAGCTTTAATCGTATCGGGTGCAATCTCAAGGGCCGTTGCGACACCGACTGCACTGAGAATATTTTCTACATTGTGGGCCCCCACGAGGGGAGTTTTGAAACTAAAACTCCCCCTTGGGCCGGCAACCTTCCCTTTGGTGCCATTTAAATTAGATTGAATGTTTTCTGACCTTATATCGCAATCGCGAGCCGATCCCATTTTGACCATCGGCATCGGCAGCGAATCTGCCAATTCTCTGCCCTTGGCATCGTTGCAATTGATGACAGCTGAGGCACGATCTTTCTTCGGTCCTCCGCTGAGATACTCAGTAAACAATCTTTTTTTGCTGGACCAGTACGACTGCATATCGCCATGAAAGTCGAGATGATCCTGGCTTAAATTTGTAAAGGCAGCCACGTCAAACCAGCAGTTTTTGATACGGTACAGATCCATGGCATGGGACGAGACTTCCGTCACCACATGGGTGACACCGGCCCGTCGCATCTTCGCTAGAATCCTCTGGAGGTCAAGAGATTCCGGTGTTGTCATAGGGTTGGCAAATGTTTGATTCCCATAGCGATAATTTATGGTTCCAATCACACCGACCTTAAAACCGGCCTGGAGCAGAATGCTTTCGATTAAATAGGCGACGGTGGTCTTGCCATTGGTACCGGTTATGCCGACCATGATCATGTCCTTGGACGGATGGCTGAAAAAACAGGCCGCCAGATCGGCCAGCGCCTGGCGCGTATTGGGCACCTGGATGATGATCGGCTGGATTTTTGAGGATGCGCCACGGATTTTATTTAGGAAGGGCTGAGGAGGTCCTTTTTGAGTGATAATTGCTGCAGCTCCCCTTTTAAGAGCCTGATGCATAAAATCATGACCGTCGGCAGCTTGCCCTATGACGGCGACAAAGATACCGCCCGGTTGAACCTCCTGGGCCCTGTAGTGAATTGATCCAATGTCCGAATCCGACAAGTGCGCATGGCGTTCACTTTCATTACGCTTTGCATTTTGCGCGCCGCACTCTGCATCCAACGTACATATCCTAAATGTGCCTATCGTTTTAAGTAGGGTGGAAAGCTTCACCCGTTGGCCTCTCTGCCCAAAAACACTCTGAATTTTGTGGTGTCGCTATCTGGCGGCACGTTTAAATAGTTCAGCGTTTGCTGAGCAATTTGTTTAAATACCGGGGCTGCAACGATACCACCATAATATTTTTCTTT
>JASFFJ010000275.1:0-9291 GCA_050124355.1 Desulfobacterales bacterium
GACAGGTCTCTAATTTAAAAATATAGACTTTTCGGGCCTTTAGCCATTTTTGAAATGCAGTGTGTGCTTGGAGGTTAGAAGAGAAATCCAAGTACGGCATAGGGTAGCTAAAGTTTCGCCTTACCTGCTGCTGGGGAACGCCATCAACGATCTCAATGACCGTCCGTAAGGCGTCACTGCCATCCAATAAGGCTTGAAATGCCTCCAGGAATTTGTCCGGATCCAGGGCTCCCTTGATAGTAAAGGTATGGACCATATTATAGAGAGGCACATCCGGATGCACCATTTGACCCAGCCAAATTAGAAACTGGCTCGCCGTCAAATTTGATTGGTCGACCATTTCGTCTTTGGTCAGTTCTAAAATACTGGGATTATAATCATACGGATTTGGCATCTGTAACCTCGGATAGTCCTCAACCGACAGGATTTTTATGGACTAAAACGCTCGCAGTACCGTGTCACGACCTAATAGGTACCGCAACGCATAGATCAAATTGCCAGTCCATCACTAGTGCTGCACCTCGTAGTTGTCCTGCTAGATTGGCAGGAAAAATGCTCTTGCTTTCACAGGCGAAAGGACTTCTGTAACCGGTTAGAGATTTCCACTCGGCAGTTCTATTGAGCCCCATGACGTGCCAAGTAATCGGAGATAATTTTGATGGTGCTAAAATTCTCAATGGTGACATCTTCAGGTTGGACTTTCACTTGAAACTCTTGTTCGATAAAGGTGATCAGACGCATGATGCCCAATGAGTCGATGAGACCGCTCAACAGGAGATTATCATCTTCCTGTATGTCAATATCATCTTGGTCAGCTAATAATTCTTTAGTCATATACTGCTTAAGTTTTGCCTGCGCTAACATACTTTTTTCCTCGATTCAGATGCTTCACATTCCCGGTGAAGCGTGCCTCAAGCGCTTAACGAGAGGTGCTTCCAGCTATGGCGCGTTTCTGTAGTTCTCGCCGATTGATCTTGCCGCTGGATGTGCGCGGAAAGTGGCTCCTGAAGTCAATCGCTGAGGGGACAGCGTAACGGGGCAGGATTTGCATGAGGTATTGGCTCAAACCAGCTGCAGTTAACTGCTCGCCCCCTTTTAAAATGACTTCCGCTTTAATCTGTTGGCTGCCATCGACATCCGGAATAGGGTAAACGGCAGTCTCTTCTACATTCGCATGGGACAAGATGGCGGCTTCGACTTCATCTAATTCAACTCGATAGCCACGTATTTTGACTTGTCTATCTTTGCGCCCCAGAAATTTATAATTGCCATCTGTCTGAAGTTGAACCAGATCCCCGGTGCGGTAAAAGATATCCTGATAGTCATCTGCTACAGATCGATAGTAGAAAGCCCGCCGGTTGAGGTCAGGTCGGTTCCAGTAACCGCGCATCATTGTTGGCGAGCGAATGATAAACTCGCCGATACCGCCGGTGGCGACCAAGGCATCATGTTCATTAATAACCAATCCTTCAGTATTAGGCCAGACCTTACCAATTAAGATCTGGTCATCCGAATCGGCTGCGAATGGTGGTACATGGTAAAAGGTGCATTGGTTGACTTCCGCAGGGCCATACACATTACTAAATTGGGCCTGCGTTAGAAGCTTCATTAGGGCATGCAAATGTTTGGGTGGAAACGGCTCTCCGCCAAATAGGACCCAGCGCAAGGCACTCAGATCACGTTCAGCCAAAACGCCCCGCAGCAGTAATTGGATCAAAGCAAAGGGAACGGAATACCAGATGGTGATCCGTTCATCCTGAATAAGTTGTGATAAATTGGCTGGAAACAAGTTATATTCTTCGGGTACAATAACGGTTACCGCACCGGCCAGCGGTGCAGCGAAATATTCAAAAGTTGATTGATCGAAATGGAGAGGGGCGAAGTTCGCCAGACGGTCTTGCGGGCATAGGGAATAGGTGTGTGCCGCCAGTCTAGCGTAGCTGAGACCGCTATAATGGGTATGGATGATGCCTTTCGGGTCGCCTGTTGAGCCGGAGGTGTAAATGATATAGGCCATATCTTGCTCTATGGCGCCAACATCCGGTGGATGCGTAGAAGTGGCCCTGTTGATTGTTTGCCAATTAATAACCTTATAAGGCAAGTCACCTCGATCCTCAATTCCGATTAAACCGGTAAGTCCCGTTTCTATTGTTGCAAGTTTCTGCAAGGAATTACGCTTTTGTTCTTGGGTGATTAGATAAGATAAACCACAATCTTGCACGATATAAGCCAATCGCGAGATGGGCATCATCGGATCAAGTGGGACATAGACTGTCCCCGCTTTCAGAATGCCGTAGATGGCAATCGCTGTCTCCAAACTCTTATGAAGATAGATGCCCACTCGATCCCCCCGCTTGATCCCTTGGGCATGTAGAATATTCGCCAGTTTATTCGCTTTTTTGACTAATTCAGCATAGGTGATGGTTTGATCTTTGAAACGAAAGGCAACCTGGGTATCATCCCTTTCCGCACTTTTATCGATGAGGTGTGATAGTAGGTAAATCATGATCGCTTCAATATCTCAATGTTAGAGTCAACATTTACGAGCCTGACAAGCGGGCAGTTTGGAGATCATCACCTATTATTACAAACCTAGCATCCAGGCAATGACAACCCGCTGAATGTCCGACGTGCCGGTGTAGAGCACTCCGCCGGTTGAGTCGCGGAGATCACGTTCAATTTCCGTCTCGCTCAGATAGCCGCTGCCGCCATGAACACGGATGGCATCTAAACTGGATCTCACGTAAGCCTCGCTGATATAAAGCTTGGTCATCGCTGCTTGCATTGCGGCCGGTTTGTCATGTTCCTTCAGCCAGGCGGTCTTGTACAAATGGAGTCGAGCTGTCTCCAGTCGCAGTTTCATGGCAACAATCCGGTTTGAAACCGACTGAAACTTGCCGATAGGCCGACCGAGCTGGCGACGTTCCTTGGCAAATGAGATGGCCTTCTCCAGTTGACGTTCCATTGATCCGATGTGGCTGGCAAAGTTGAAACTGCGTTCCCACTCCATCGAGCGGTTAAACATACTTACCCCGGCTCCAATAGGTCCTAACCGGTTTTCTTCAGGCACAAAACAGTCTTCTAAAATCAGTTCGCCGGCTGGCACGGTGCGCAGTCCCATTTTTTTCCAGCTGCGGCTGATCCTAAAACCGGGCATTTTTTTGTCGATCAGAAAAGTTGATATCCCCCACTGACCTAGTCTGGAATCCGTTGTCGCATAGACAATTGCCAGGTCACAAACCGGGGCCAGGCTGATCATTGTTTTTGAGCCATTGAGTATGTAGCCCCCGTCTTGCCTGTCGGCTCGGGTGCGCAGGCTAAAGGCATCGGATCCCGAGTCCGGCTCTGTCATACCGTAGGCGCCTATCAATTCACCCCGGCATAGTCCCGGCAGATATTTCTCCTTCTGAGCTTCGCTCCCAAAATGAAGTATTGTGGTCTGCAAACCCCACATCTGGCCGTTCAAAGCCACCGTAAGACCGTTATCCTCACAGCCATATCCCAGGCCTTCCAAGATCAGAATAGCGGTCAACACGTCTCGGCCCTGCCCACCGTAGTCTTGGGGGATGCAGAGGCCTTGTATCCCGAACTGACCACATTTTAGCCAATTTTCACCGAAGAATTCGCTGTTTTTATCGCGCCCAACGATGTTCTTATTAAGTTCGCTCCGGGCAAATTCGATGGCTTCTTCTTTTAAGGCAAGTTGTTCTTTCGACCAAGATAGATCCATTGTTTTGAACTCTTCTTTTGATCAGACTAAACGCTCGCGGCCAGACGGCTTCACTAAGAAACGATGCAAATAATCCTTTCAACACTACTTTTCGCCATTCTGGTTATAAACCTAAAAAGCCTGCGACGATATTGCGTTGAATAATGGCATAACAATTTGTCACTCATATAATTAAAACAAGAATAATAAGCATTATTGTTATTAAGAGTCAACTTTTTATTTTGACCTTTTCGTAATATTGGATTTCACGTCCTCGCTAAACGCTTTAAAGGGAGCCGGTATAAAAGAAGAAGAAACTGACAAACAGATTGCTACCGCTCAGCGCTTCTGCAAGAGTCATTCTCTCCTTAAAGGGTGTCAGTAACAAGGCCCTTATTGGGTGTAATCAAGCCATCGGCTCGGCCGGTCTTATCGTGGCGGATCTCGATTTTTTCCTACCGAAGATGCTTCCGCTGATGACGTCTCAGTCAACAAGTTCTGCCGATATAGCTCTCGACCAGCTCGACCGCGCGGTCCGGCTGGTCGTACTCATGGAACCGATCGCGCATGGCGGCGACATTGCGTCTAATATCCGGATCGGACAGCGTCCGTTCGATGTTGCGCTCGATTTGCCTCTCGCCGTCGATGTCCTTGTCGCCAACGACGCCGAGACCGTGATACAGAACGCGTCTCGAGTTGCCATCGTGATCGAAATGATTTGTCGAGTAGACGACCATCGGAACGCCGAACCAGGCGCACTCGCTGATCGAGGTCGTGCCGCCGTGCGTGATGAAGCAGTCCGCGTGGGCCAGTATCTCCATCTGCGGCGCCCAGTCCAGCAGCAGCGCGTTGTCCGGTACAGGGGCCAGGTCGGCTGCAGTGAGCTTGCCGCCCAGCCCGAGCACAAGGTCCCAGTCGATCCGCTTGGCGAAGACGCCTATCAAGCGGCGCAGAAAACGGGTGTCCGCCGCCCAGAAGCTGCTGACCGAACAATAGATTAGTGGGCGCGGCGACAACCTCCCATCCGCACGTACCGCTTTCAGCGCTTCCCAACGACGAATCGCCTTAAGGGGCAGCGGCGGTTCATCGCGATCCGCGTTGATCATCGGTCCGACGTAGTGCACGAACGGTGGTGGATCGTGCGGCAGCTCGAACTCCCAGGGGTGGTAGCTGATCACATGGAGATGGCGATAGGTGTGTGGACGCAGCCATTGTGTCCGATCAGTCTCGGATCGCAAGCTAAAACCGTGGTGCCGCGCGAGCGTTCTCAGTTCTGCGATCGCCACCGTGTTGCATGACACGGGCCGGAAATAATCGCCGATGCCAGCACGGCTCGACCGCCGTCGCACCCTCTGCGCGATGGCCCCCATGCGGACTCGCCACCATGCACATTGAATCTTGAAGCGTTGCCAGGGTGTCTTTCCGGGATCCATAGCAGAGTTTAGTGGTGGCAATCCGGGACGGCGGAAGATAGAAAAGAAGATCATGGTCAACAGCGTGGGGATCCCCAGCTGCGAGGTGGCGATCACAGCCGCGTGCATCTCAATATCGATTAGCAGGACATCCGGTTTGAGCCGACGGACGATCGATTTCAGTTCATCGCTCTCGATCGACTCGCGGCGAAGGCGGCGCCGGTGTCCGAGCCAGCGGAGCATCGCGATCGGGCGTGCGAGCGACGGTCTCGGAGCGGCCGCCATACGCTCCGCCATGCGTTGATCCTGTTCCAGGCCGACGAAGGTTTCGCCTTGCGCGGTGATTCGCTTGCCGAAATCCTGCCGTGCCACGAACGTGACTTGGTGCCCCGCATTGCGCAAACGCCGACTCATCGCGAAGCCCGAATTGAGCGAGCTCGCCATCCCGTTCGTGATGAAAACGATGTGGGCCAAAGATCTCGTCTCCTGCTGCCGGATGATGGAACCGGCGATAGAAAAGACATTGCTTTCTTAAAGCGAATTAGAGGGAATTGGTGAATCGTGTATTGGCTTCGGCCTCAGCCAAGCATCTTGAAGCACCCATCAGCATAATCCCTAATCAACTGGAAAAACCAAGTTGGTTTTATTGTCAATATATGTTTTTTGTGCCAAAGTAGAATGATACACCAATAACTGAATTAACAAGAAAGCACTGGTCAAGTTAATAGCATTTCCAAACTTCGAGCGAGTTTATCGATAGGAACATGTATATCATCCTCAATCAGATACGGATCGGCAAAGTCAGGCGGTCTCTGACCATCACCAATAAGATAAAAATATTCCAATCCGACGTGATTAGCAATTGCCCAAAAACTTAGATTAAGATAATTTGGAGAAAAAATTTCTAACACTTTAGTGGTTGAACTGCACCAAACTAGATTAGTTAAGCCAGCTCCATGAGGGGCAACAACTACTTCAGCATTCGACAAAAGAGCAATTTGGGTGGAAAAATCGTAGTCTTCAAGGCAGATAGGCGTAAACCCAAGTTTTGATAAACATTCGAGTACATCTCCTTCATTATTTATCCTTCTATATTGAGCTTTTGACCTACTGATGTATAACTTAGAAATAGGGCTAATGTTAGCTTTATATCTTAGAAAAGTATTTCGCAGAAAGCTGCATACCCATGCCGGGGAATTACACGTATCGCCAGGAAAAGATGGAACAATAAGAGTTTCAGCTTGAATTTGGGTAGTAGAATCAAGAAAAATGAGCTGATCCCTTGAAATATTGAGCATTTCTAAGGACTCTACCACTGCCGAGACACCTTCATTCACAAGAAACTTATCAATACCTTCTATACCATTCGGAAGTGCCCTTCTGAGAATTTCAAACCTTGGCAAGGCATCCGTAAGCCAATGAAAGTAATTTCCTCCACTTGCAGTTGCCAAAACTGCTGCTGTATGAGGTAATTGCTGACAATGTGGAAGTTTTATATAACTAAATATGCTATGGAGTTTAGCCCATTTCACAGACCTACCAACACCAAATTGCATCGAAACATCAAGAAGTAGCTTGTCATCATGTGTTATCACAGTTCCCAACTCTCCGACAACTCGTCCACTGGGAATTGAAATAACAAATGTTTCGGGACTTGTATAGGAACAGTTTTTAAGAAATTTCCAGTGAATTTCTTCAAAAGTTGATTTTGGAGGTACCCTTTTTATGGCAGATGAGGGAAGAAATGATGTGTAGCCTACTGACTCATCAGCTTTTTGGTTATTGAAGTATTCCTTGGATAACGCATAATAGCCTTTTGGGGTTCCAATATACTTGGAACTGAAAGGGAGTAATTGAGAAACGCTAATAAGCAAGCTGTTTTTTAATCTAATAAGTCTTTTTTTTACGGCTTTCCACACCTTTACAAATGGAAAGAGTTGATTAGAAAGCATACCTAATATCTTGGCCCTGGCCGCCGTATTCTTTCAATTAGACAGGATTAACGGGATTTACAGGATTGTTGTGTTTTCGTATAAAGTTAGATCCTGTCCATCCTGTTGATCCTGTCAAAAAGATAGAATTGCATTTTGCCGTTTTGGCTACAGCCCCAGTAATCCTGCGACGATGTTCCGTTGAATGTCAGAGGTGCCCCCGTAGAGCGTACCGCCGACAGCATCTCGTAAATCCCGTTCGACTTCAAATTCGGTCATATAGCCGTAGCCACCATGAACTCGAATAGCGTCCAGGCTTGACTCTACAAAGCATTCGCTCAGGTACAACTTGGCCAGCGCTGCATCCATCATCACAGGTTTCCCGATACTCTTTAGCCAAGCGACCTTATAAGTCAGCAGCCGGGCGGTCTCCAGACGCACCTTCATATCAGCGATACGATTGGAGACAGACTGAAACTTGCCGATCGGCTGGCCAAACTGACGTCGGTCGCCAGCGTACTGAATGGCCTGCTCAAGCTGACGCTCCATCGCACCAAGCTGGCTGGCTAAAATGATACTGCGCTCCCATTCCTGTGAGCTATTGAAAATACTGGAACCGGCGCCATCAGGTCCGATCCGTTGCTCCTCAGGTATGAAGCAGTCTTCAAAGATGAGTTCGCCGATAGGTACGGTCCGCAGACCCATTTTGTCCATGCAGCGGCTAACCTTAAAGCCGGGGGTATCTTTATCGACCACAAAAGCCGTAACCCCCCATTTGCCTAAATCGGGATTGATGGTGGCAAAGACCACCACAAAGTCAGCCAACGGGGCAAAGGTGACCAACGTTTTGGTTCCATTAAGGACATAGCCGTTGTCCTGTTTTTGGGCTCGTGTGCGCAGGCTAAAGGCATCGGATCCCGAATCCGGCTCGGTCATGCCGTAGGCGCCTATCAATTCACCCCGGCATAGTCCCGGCAGATATTTCTCCTTTTGGGCCTCACTCCCAAAATCAAGTATTGTGGGCTGTACACTCCACATCTGCGAGTTGAGAGCAAAAGTCAGCCCATTATCGCGGCAGCCAAAACCGAACCCCTCCATCACCAATACCGCGGTTAGCGGATCAGTACCGACCCCGCCGTATTTCTCTGGAATCGACAATCCCTGGATGCCAAATCGAGCGCATTTCTGCCATAGCTTTTTTTCAAACTGACAGTTACTGTCTCGCTCTATAATAGCGCTATTCAATTCATTTTTTGCGAATTTTATGACGCTTTCTTTGAAAGCCAATTGTTCATCAGACCATGAAAAATCCATAATCAACCCTTTAGATTACTGCGTTTTATAGTTATTAAGTATTCGCCGCAAGTGATT
Source organism: Desulfobacterales bacterium (assembly GCA_050124355.1). Classification (GTDB taxonomy): domain Bacteria; phylum Desulfobacterota; class Desulfobacteria; order Desulfobacterales; family JAFDCJ01; genus JAFDCJ01. The sequence continues at coordinate 8,424 of JASFFJ010000275.1, forward strand.
ATTATCATTATTAATGATCGATTTGCCAGATTGCACATATAAACATTTACAGGGAAACTCGAATTACTAATCCTGCCTTGCTGGGGCTTCTTTATATACAGCTTCGCTTCCTCAATTACAAGACCCCGCTTATTTTGATTGGTCGAATCAAGATCATCTAATGTTTTGTTGGAATCGGACCGGTTAGCCGGGCATCACCGAAAAACTATGTACACAATTACAAACCAGGTTCAGCCTTTTTTTCTCATAAGGGTCTTTAGCAATTATGGTGCCGTAAATTCAGTGCGAGTTCAAGTCGGTATGCGTCTTTTCCGATTTAAACGAAAATAAATTGATCATTGATTTAAAACGAGGGATGGGGGTGGAAAACGTCCCATAAACCTGAACTTTTATGTTCAGAGATTCAAACGTTTCATGGCAGCATTGCGAATTATAGTTAGCAAAGTAAATAAAATTAGGTAATTAATTTCTTAATTATGTCTAAATTAATTCCTATTTTTAACCGTAGATAAAATTTTATATTTGATTAAAGCAGATTTGGCTCGCTTTAGGGTTACCTGAACTTTGTGCTGAAAGTTTTTCGTCTGATATAGGATCAAAGTATATAAGATAAAGTCTGGGGCTGTAGTTAAGTTTTTATTTTACATTTACTATATTCGTGGTAATTCGTAGTCAACCTTTCATGATAAACATTATTGGACATAATAAAAAGGAGAACAAATGAGTATTGTTGAATTCTCACCCCCCAACCGCACTCGATCGATTTTATTGATTTTGATGGCTATCATTATGACTTTTTTTTTCTGGTCTCCAGTTTATGCCCACAAAACCGGACAAAGTTACATTTTTTTAAAGGTCTATGATAATT
>JASFFJ010000276.1:0-9285 GCA_050124355.1 Desulfobacterales bacterium
AGCCCAGTCCGAAAAACGACCGCGGGTGTTTATGCAGATCGGGATTTCACCGATCGTCGCCGCCGGCTCCAAAACCTTTGTCCACGACCTTATTCTGAAAGCCGGTGGTATCAATGTGGCCGCCGGTTCCACCGCTTATCCGCGCTTTAGTCGGGAGCAGGTTTTAGCGCTAGCCCCGGAGATCATCATCATCACCTCTATGGCCAGGCAAGGCGATTTTGAACAAGTGAAGCGCGACTGGAGCCAATGGCCGAATCTGCCGGCGGCTCGAAACCAATCTATTTTTCTGGTGGATTCGGACGTCTTCAACCGGCCATCGCCAAGATTGATAGACGGCCTGGAACTTCTCGTTAAATTGATCCATCCCGAATCGTTTGAGCAAAACCAATGAGATTGGCTCGATCACATATTGTTTGGCGCATCTCATCGATGTCATTGATTTTGATCGTAGTGCTGGTGACCGCCCTATTCCTTGGGCTTTCCTTCGGACCCACCGGCGGTGTCTCCCAGACAATAAATGCATTGTTTGATCGAGGCCATGATAATCCCATGGTTCACACGATCATATGGCAGATCCGGTTTCCCCGCGTGCTACTGGCTGCCTTGGTCGGCGCTACCCTATCCCTGGGCGGATTGGTTTTCCAGGCCCTCCTTAGAAATCCCTTGGCGGAACCTTATATATTGGGGATTTCAGGTGGATCCGCCATCGGTGCCATTGTCGGTATTCTTTTGGGGCTGTCACGGTTTCCCGGGGTGAGCCTGACCGCCTTTGTCGGCAGCCTGGCCACTTTGGGCCTTCTCTTGGTCATGACCACCGGTCAATCCATTTTAAAAAAAGAATCCCTCCTTTTATCCGGCGTGATGGTCAACGCATTTTGCTCGGCCGTGATCCTGTTTTTAATTTCGCTGGCCCAGGACGCCCGCCTCCATAATATTCTATTTTGGCTGATGGGCGATCTGTCGGTTGCAAACATGCAACAAGTCGGCATTCTGGCTGCCATGCTGGTTCCTTGTTTTATTTTGATTTTCTGGCTCTCCCACAGCATGAACCTTCTTTTGATGGGCAAAGAGTTGGCCCTGACCATGGGGGTAAATATCAGGCAGATTAGCCTTATACTGATGATAACCGCCTCCTTCATGGTAAGTGTAACCGTCAGCTTTTGCGGCCTTTTAGGGTTTATCGGCCTGGTGATGCCGCACCTTTTGAGACTACTATGGGGCTCCGACCACCGGGTACTGGTTCCGGCCTGCATCCTCGGCGGCGGCGCTTTTCTGGCGGCCTGCGATCTGCTGGCCAGGACCTTGCCGGAACAGGGGGAAATGCCGCCGGGCGTCATCACGGCACTAATCGGTGCGCCCTTGTTTGTTTATCTATTGAAAAGGTCCAGGCGATGAAAGCGGCAATACAGGCAAAAAGTTTAGTCCATTCATTCGGCAAGCGACCGGTTTTGAGGGATCTTACCTTTACCGTGACCGAGGGGGATTTTTTCATTATCATTGGACCCAATGGATCCGGTAAAACCACTTTGATGCGATCGATCGCAGGCATCCTTAAGTCTCAGAGCGGACAGATAGAGATTTTTGAACGCAGAATTTCCCGCTATAAACGCAAGGAATTCGCCCGGTTGATTGCCTTCGTCCCCCAGGGGTTGCCGGGTGATTTCCCCTTTACCGTAGCCGAGTTGGTGTTAATGGGCCGCGCACCCTATAACAGCACCCTGGGTATTGAAACGGAAAAAGATCATCTTATTTCCGAACAAGCGATGACGTTCACCCAGGTGGCGCACTTGGCCGACCGCAAGTTGGATCAGTTAAGCGGCGGCGAGCAGCAACGCGTCTTTATTGCCCGCGCAATTTGCCAGGAACCTAAAATGCTGCTTTTAGATGAGCCCACCGCGTCGTTGGATCTGGCCCATCAGGTCCGCATTATGGATTTGATGGAAAGGCTGAAAACAGAAAAAGGAATTACCATCGTTATGGTATCCCATGACATCAATCTGGCAGCCATGTATGCCGACCAATTGTTATTGATGAGAGACGGTCATCGCGTGCAAATGGGATCGCCCAATCAGATTTTGAATTTTAAAACATTGGAAGAAACCTATGGCTGTACGCTGCTGGTGGATGAAAGTCCTCTGGGCGATTTTCCGCGGGTCACGCCGGTGCCCGGAAAATATATAGACAAACAAAGCGAGTATTAGATTTGCCAATTTGCAGGCTGCAGGGTTTTACCGCAGGGAATTCATCGAGGTAAATTCTAAATCAATTGCATTAGAAGTTTTATCTGACAATAAAGTCACAAATCTCAAGCATCAAATTACAAATAAATCACAAATTACAATATTTAATGACCGAAACACTCACCACAGTCGTATAGTTTCGCTGCGAAAACCCGGCTTGGCCGGTGATGATGCAATTGGGCAAGACTGTAAAGGAATTATTGGTTTTGAATTTGGATCATTGGGATTTGTTTGAGATTTGCTTTTTGGTGCTTGGATTTTTCATGATTTTAATTAAACAAGGTAATTTTGTAAAATCAGCCAATTACTTATTTAAATACGGAACCCTCTGTTTTGCTGGCTGAATCTTGACATAACACCGCAAGCCTGATAAGTCTTGGCTCGCAAACGATCTGCTTGAATGTAAGCGCATATTGCCATCTCCCGGCATTTATTTTATTTAGTTTCTACCATAATAAAAAAACATACAACCCCCCTAACGCTGCAAAATTAGGGCAACCTTACCGCATGCCAGTATATGGGAGACCAGATCTTGAAAAAGAAAGCCGCGTTGACGACACCGGATAATCCAGGCACCGTCCAAACCGTTGAGTTGCTGCATCGGCGATGGTTGTCGAAAAATGCTTTTGAAATCGAGTTGTCACGGCCCCCTGAATTGAACTTTAAAGCCGGCCAGACCATATGTTTCATTCACGATTCAATGGAAAGATACTATTCTCTGGTCTCGACACCGAACGACCCATCCCTGGTGGTTTGTGTTTATCATGTTGCCCGGGGAAAATTTTCGCCGGTTCTGGCCGATGCCCGGATCGGCAGCCCCTTCCAGGTCAGGGGTCCCCACGGATACTTTACCTTTAGCCGTTCCGAGCGCCCACCCGTTTTCATCGCCACCGGAACCGGAGTAGCGCCGTTTGTCTGCTTTGCCCGTTCAGGTGTCACTGACTATACATTGCTGCACCAGGCCGTATCTGCCGACGAATTATATTATCGATCGTATTTTCAAAAAATAACAGCCAGGTATTTCCCCTGTCTGATGGAAGCTCCCATCAAGGCGTCCACACTTTCAAACTTTTTTGGCGGCAAGATCTCTGAGTGCATCCGGAAAAATTTGCCGCCGGGAAGCTATGATTTCTATCTCTGCGGTGAACGCGAAATGATCCAGGATGTTACGCGCCTGGTAGATGAAGTTTATCCGGAATCGCGTGTTTACACCGAAGTTTTCTATTAAGCCAGATATAGTTGTACTCTGTCAGTTTTACTCATACTTCCAGTACTAATTTTGACGAACTCGTAAAAAGTCAATTTTCACCTTTTGACGTCATTCCGGCGAAAGCCGGAATCCAGTAAATTCAAACGGAGTTTGGCATGAATTTCGTTACCCCGCAAGAGGTAGACCGGAATATATTGGATGCGGTTGAGTCCTCCCTGACCGCCACGGCCCTGGATGATCTGCTAGAATCTTCTTTATCCCATTTGCTCGATAGTAATCATGTCAAATCGGCTGAAATCCAGCTTTTCAATCGGCAGAAAAAATTGATCCCGATCGCCACCGGTCGTAAGCTAATATCAAACGGTAAGGTAACCCATGAGGTCATGGCCGAAAGCTGGTTGCTGGATTCAAGCGTGGAACATACCCGCCGCAGAACCGGTTATGCGGACGTGGCACCTGTTTTTTCAGTTCCCTTGACGGATACTGAGGGATTGCTGGGGTTTTTAAATATCCGGCTGGATCAATTACGTGCGGTTGAAAAAAATGAGCTGAGTAACTTTTATCTGCTGGGTGTTCAAATAGCCAATAAGATCAAAGAAATCAGGCTGACACATGAAATTGACGAATTAAAGGACCGGCTGCAACAGGTAACCCTCAATAACCGGGAGATTCAACACCAGGTCACATCCCTCAGCAAAGAACTATATGCCATCAGTGCGATTTCCACAAAAATAAACCAGTCCATGGATTTTGACAAATCTTTGTGCAAAGCCATATCGACCACCCGGAAATTTTATGGTGCTGCCGTCATTCTCGTTTACACTAAAACCGGCGAATCGTCTAAATTTCGATTATCTGCCGTAGATTGTGAGGAAGGTACCGCCGAATCAGCGCTGCTGAGGAAAATAGAAAAAAAATATTTAAAGCAAGTATTTGCCGACGGCAAGCCAATCGTTAAAGATTTCAAACCGCCACGCCATAAAGGCGGTTCCGGTGGCACCGTTGGGGGCCGGCTCAACACCATCATTGGTATTACCCTTAAATCGAATGACAATATCATCGGGGCCATGATTCTTTTGCATGAGTCATTGGAACCGTTCAGCCAGGCGGGGCTAAGGCTACTTTCCGGCATGGCCAATATCATGGCGATGGGCATTGACAACATGAATCTCTTTCAGCAGAGCGAGCAAAAAAAAAGCGAAGCTGAGTTCCTGGTCCGTTCGATTGCCAGGTTCAATGAAAGCCTTGATTTAAAGAAAACATTAAATTCAGTCACCAAAAAAGGGATCGAATTTGTCGGCCCTGACTGCCGGGTGCTCCTCTTTTCTGAGACCCAAGTCCCTATGATCAAGGCGGAGTATGTCAACCGCAGGGGTAAATGCGTCCTTGAGTCAAGATCCTATAAAAAGATATCATCTAACGAGCTGGGTCATATCTACGACGTGATGAAATCACATAAAAGACCCGTATTGGTCAAAAGCATTGGCCGTTCGAAAAAATTCGACCGCAAAGTAAAGCTTGATTTCCTAAAACTGAACATTCACTCCCTGATTGGCGTGCCGTTACAGATAAGAGAAAATATTTTAGGGTTGCTGGTTCTGATCCATGGTAAAGACAACAGATCCTTTAACAACCGGGATCTCTCCTTCGCGGAAGCTTTGGGGAATGCGGCCTCACTTTCCATCGAAAACGCCCGGGCGCACACCGCAAGTTTGGAAATGAGCGAATTTCTGGAGAAAAAAATATCAGAAAAAACCAGTCAGATTCAGCAAATTCAACAGCGCCAGAGAATCCGGGTGGAAAACAGAAAAGATATTATTTTTAGGGTCAACCGCAGGAATCGGTTTGTATTTGTCAACAAAGCCATGGAAATTCTGACGGGATGCTCCAGAGAAGCGTTGTATCAAGGAGAAATCAGGGCCGAGGATGTGGTCGCACTTGAAGACCGCAAGCGCGTAAAGGAATGCTTTAAAATGATTCTGACCGGTGAATTGCCAACGGTCAAAGGATTCGAATATCGACACCTTAACCAGCGGGGTCCGGATCATTTGATCTCACTGACCATTTACCCGGAAAAGGACCAACTTGGACAAATCATCGGTGTCGAGGGGGTCGGAGAAGACATTACCGAAAAGAAAAGACTGGAGTCGGAGCTGGAGAAAACAAAGAATTTGGCGCTATTGGGTGAATTTTCAAGTGCGGTTGCCCATCAGATACGCAATCCTTTGGGCAATATTTTGATGGGCAGCAAATTGTTGCAAAAAGAGCTGGGAATCGACTGGCAATCACCTCGGACAAATGACCCTGAAAGACAACCGCATTCAGGCCCAAATACAAATAATACTGGTCTTCGCGGTATTTTTACGGATTTTACAGAGGGAATCCAAAACCTGAATCAGGTCGTCACCGAATTACTGGAATATACAAAGACCCTTAAACTCAGCCGTTCATCGCAAAAAATCGAGATCATCCTGCGCGACATCCTAAGCAGGTTTGAAGTGCGCCTCCAACGGCATGGCATCGAGATCGTGGAACAATTCGATCCCGGTCTGCCGGCCCTTTCGGTGGACGCTATCCTATTGGGCCAGGTTTTTCAAAATATCATCCATAATGCCATCCAGGCCATGCCCAATGGCGGGCACCTTTTCCTTTTTGCTGGTTTTTATCTGCAAAGGCCGGGGTACGCCTTTATATCGATCAATGATTCCGGCCCGGGTATCTCCAAATTCGAAGCCGAAAAAATTTTTCGGCCCTTCTTCACAACCAAGGATCAAGGTACCGGGTTAGGTCTCTCTTTGGCCCATCGGATCGTCGAGGCCCACAACGGCATGATGTGGGTCTGCCAGCATCCATGCCCCCATTTTGCGACCAAACCGGTTGAGCTGATTCTGGGCACGCCGAAGCCTTCATACAAGGGGTTTACGATCCACATCTTGCTGCCGATAGATGGGCAACAAAATGGTCATTCTGGTCCCGAATAGTTACACTAAAACCGGACAAGACGGCATTGAATATTAAAGGGTGACAAACTCGTAGAAACTCCGTTTTCACGTTCTGGTGTCATTCCGGCGAAAGCCGGAATCCAGTAAATTCAACGGCTTCTGGATGCCGGATCGAGTCCGGCATGACGATACGAGATCTTTATAGGAAAGCATCAAGATTGAAATTAGTTGAGTAGATAATCATGAAAGAGAAGATACTTATCGTCGATGATCAAGTGTCATTTTGCAATCACATCCAGGCCGCCCTGGAAATGGAGGGTTACCTGGCGGTGGTGACCCATAATGCAGAGCAGGCCATTGCCCAGCTAACCTCTCAGCCTTTTGATATATTATTGACCGATATGAAGATGCCGGGCATGGGAGGGCTGGAGCTTTTTAAAGTGGCCCGCAAAATGGATCCGGAAATATCCGGCATTATTATGACTGCCTATGGCTCTATTTCTTCAGCCGTTGAGGCCATCAAGCATGGCGCAACCGACTATCTTCAAAAGCCTTTTGAGCCGGAATCCCTGCTGATGGTTATCGAAAAGACCGCTAGAGAACGACAGATGTTGCAGGAGATTCGGCACCTGCGAAAAGAAATTAACAAAAAATACGCCTTTGGCAGCATTATCGGTAAAAACCATAAAATGCAGGCCATCTATGCGCTCATCAAAAAGGTCTCGGGCACCGATGCCCGGGTGTTTATTACCGGCGAAACCGGGGTCGGAAAGGAACTGGTCGCCAAAGCCATCCATTTCAACAGTCCCAGAAAAAGCAGACCGTTTGTGAGTATCAACTGCGGCGCCCTGGCTGAAACTTTACTGGAAACGGAACTGTTTGGCCATGAAAAGGGCGCTTTTACCGGTGCAGTCCGCAGAAAGGTCGGCAAATTCGAATATGCGCGCGGCGGAACCGTCTTTCTGGATGAAGTTGGAGACATATCCAGCGGTATGCAGGTGAAGCTTTTGAGAGTTCTTCAGGAAAGGCAGTTGGAAAGGGTGGGCGGAAACCAGCCGATTGATGTGGATGTGAGGATGATCTCAGCCACCAATCAGGACATTAAAGAAAAAATTAAAAATGGTGAGTTTCGAATCGAACTTCTTTATCGACTCAATGTGGTCCCCATCCATATCCCGCCGTTGAGAGAACGAATCGAGGATATCCCGCTCCTGGTGAATCATTTTATCAGAGAGTTTAACAAAAGTTTTAATAAAAATATCCTCAATATTACCAAGGAAGTGCTGAGCCAACTGATGCAGCATACCTGGCCGGGAAATGTTCGCGAGTTGGAAAACGTTCTAGAAAGGGCGTTCGTCATCACCGAGGGTGATACCATCGACACCGTGTTTTTATCCCATGATATCCAAAATAACGATAGGTCGAACGTTCTGCCCGGCACAAACATCGATATTCCCTTTAAAGTGGCCCGGGCCATGGTTGAAAAACAATTTGAGAAAACCTATCTCTCAGAAGCGCTGGAACGCTACGAAGGTAATGTGTCAAAAACAGCCAAAGAGACCGGCATCAATCCAAGAACCCTGTGGCGCAAAATAAAAAAACATCAATTGGAAAGGAGCATGTTTATCGCGTCCAAAGCAAAGTAAATGGTTGTCAGAGTCTGACACTTGTGTCACATTTATAACTAATTGAATATAAGAGGTTATCTACATAACATCCAAACTCTGCCATTTAATAAGGGCTTTGATAGCATAGTTTCAACCAGCTGCGTTTCCAATGATACATTTCATAATTACTTGTAATTTATGGTCATACGACCGCAATTAAATATATCCCAAGATGGTATATAAATTGCTTTTCAATAACCGTTTAAAAGATCTGTGTTTTTCTATTCTCTTTGATCAAAAGTTGGTTGAAGTCTCGCTCTTTTAGAAGGGAAAATGGTGAAAATCCATTGCTGCCCCGCAACTGTGAACGGTAAACTCTACCCTAATACAAATCTCTTGCAATAAGAGGGGAGAGATCTTCAGGGAACGACAATACGATAGTTGGTTCCTTGAAGAGGGAAATCTGCAACAGGCCACTATCCGGCGTCGCTATTTTTGCCGGGTGGGAAGGCGCAGAGAGTAACCCTGACCGTGAGCCAGGATACCTTCTCACATCAAACTGCCACGCCTTTCGCGGGTAAAGCTGGCACTTGTATAGATAATACTAGCAAATGCCGACATTGCCCGGAAAAAAGCGCATCTGTGACGCTCTGAATCGTACCCCCAATTTCGTCGATCCCTTAGGTGGGAAGATTTATCAGAGATCATAACACCGCATATCAAGTTCGCTTTCCAAAGGTCAACTACCGCATTTGCAAGCCGGTTCCTCAGGCTATCCAGATAAGTATATCGGGTGGGAAAATTTGCAGCAGCTTCGCAAGGTGAGGTGGTTGCCCCGCATGCCGGATCTGCGCAACTTAGCAAGTTGCCTGGATCTACCGGTTGTTAACAATTTTTTAAATCATTTTATCAACTTAATTTGTACTAAAGGAGGATTTCAATGAATGCAAAGGAACGAGTAATGGCGGTCATTAATCATGAAAAACCGGATCGGATGCCCTGTTTCGGGGCTAATTCCACGGTAACCTACGAGCAGATGGAAAAGGTGGGTGCTTTCTGGCCCGAAGGTCATGACAAGGCCGAGGCCATGGCCAAGCAGGCCTTGGCAGCTTATACGGTACTGGGTTTTGACGCCGTTAGACTTCCATTCTGCCAGACGTTCGAGGCCGTCGCCCTCGGCTGCATCAGAAAACCGGGAAAGGTAAGAGAACTGGAAGGATTTCCCGGCATCGAACATCCGCCTCCCTACAAATTGGATGACACGCCAGAGTTCCCCGACGACTTTC
>JASFFJ010000277.1:0-9276 GCA_050124355.1 Desulfobacterales bacterium
TTGATATGTCCTTTGTCGACAAGATGCATCGAATCTATTCATTGACAAAACGGATCGCAAGGGAAATTCTGCCGAAAGAGCCGACCGCAGTAGTATAATTAAGGATTCTCTTTCAGAAAAAGACAAACTACAGACCTGGTTAAATAGTTTACTGGTTGAATGGTTGATTAGGTAAATTATAAAAATAATTTCAGGATGTTCCGATTTTCAAAACATGAAGTGCACAGTTATTTCGCAAATATAGCATAAATCCATATTTACAACCACTTAACCAATCAACTAATCAACCAATCAGCGATACCTGAACAAATATGAAGTTCAGGGATTCATCAACTGTCCTCTACCGACGGCGATGCACTTTGTGCGACGGGGCACGCGAGCTCGCAGTAGCGGCATGGTTTGGAAACTTTGCTGGCCTCCTCGATGCCCATAATCGACCCATCGACTAATTCCACATCCGCATCGCGCTGGTCATTTTCCTTTTTGCAAAGCGCCCTTTCGAAAGCGCCGCTTCGGAATGCATCTCTTGGACAGGATCGGTGACAGGGTCTGTCGCAGCCATTGCACGGGTCGAAGTTGAGGGGGCCGGTTGGCTCGAGCTCAGCCTCCATGAAAATCCCCCGAAGACGGACACGCGTTCCAAACCCCGGCGTGACCAGGAGGTTGTTTTTGCCGATCACCCCCAGTCCGGCCAGATGGGCGGAGTCCTTGAGGAAAGCCCCCCCAAACTCGATCTGGTACGGCAGCGAAAGGGCCTTGATGCCAAGATCTTCGCCCAGCCAGATACGCAGCTGTTTGGACTGCCTCCTCATCACTCTATTGCCAGGGGTGAAACCCGGGACCTTCATACTCCACCAATCGAGGGCGGGCTCGGATGCTGAATGAACCAAAGCCCACACCAGCACCGATTTGTGCGCTTCGCGCCATTTCACGCCGTTGAATTTGAAATAATTCGGCGATTCACGATCGTATTCTTCGTAAAACGGGGAGTTGCTGTAGACCTCATAGGATTTGGAAGCCTTCAGATCTTTGATGCTGGCTATTCCTGCGAGCGATGCACCCAACGCTTGTGCTTTGTCGACGATGGTCTTCTCGATCTTATTGTCGTTAGACATCATGTGTTTGGGTCCTTTCTCCCTCTTTTTTCACCTGGATTTTGCACGAGTCGGAGGCTTTCATAGGCAAGGCGTCTAAGGGTGACGTCGTAGTTCTTTACTTCGAGCCCTTAGCAACGCAGCATATGAAAGCCTCCGGCTCGCCTGAAGGGTGAAAATTAATTTGATAATATCTACCGTTATCTTTTACCCCTATCGAGTATTTTTCTTTACTTTCAAAATTATCACAACTTATCGTTATTAAGAAATATTCAAACTTTTCATTAATTTTCATTCAAAATTCAGGGGTACATTTTGATCAGCGCATCGGCAGCAACCACTCCTTGTCCTTCGGCCAGGAGCATCAGCGGGTTGATATCGAGCTCGATGATAGACGATGGGTCATTTTCTACCATGCCTGCAACCGCCAGGATGACATCAGCGGCGGCATTCAGATCGGAAGGCGGCGCCCCCCTGAAACCGTTCAAGAGCGGCGCACATTTCAGTTGACCCAATGCCTGCAGCACGTGCTCTCGGGTGGTCGGCATCAGGAGCGACACGCTGTCTTTCATCAGCTCCACCATAATTCCACCACCACCCACCAAAAGATACGGGCCGAATTGCTCATCACGGGCCACGCCGACAATGAGCTCCGCCACGACGCCGTCGACCATCTTCTCGATCAGATAGGACTTGCAGAGATCAGACATCTCCATCACCGCCGCCGACACCGCCTCCGCGCTGCCAAGATCGAGTCTGACGCCCCCAACTTCGGTCTTGTGCGCAAGACCCAATGCTTTTACAGCGACCGGATAGCCCAACTCCGCGGCCGCCACAACCGCCTCCCCGGCGCTGCCAACGACTTGCGCGGAAGGGATCGGTATGCCATGCCTGGCAAGAAGTTCCTTGGATTCGACCTCGTCCAACACCTTGGCGGTACTTTCCTGTGGTGGATCGACGCTCGTGAGCAACGGTGGACTGATAGGCTGGCGCCAGGCAGCACCAATATCCACTGCCGCCTGGATGCCGGCAATCCCCGTATCGATGCCGGCAAGCATTGCAACGCCGTCTTTGCGCAAACGCTCCGCCACCGACTCCGTGATTGTATCTGAAAAAGTCGCCAGCACCGCTGCCTTGGTACCGGTCTGCTGGGCGGCTCGGACAAATCCCCGCTCGGCCCCGCCCCAGGATGACTGGTCACAAAGGTCTTCTCTGGGATAATCCAGCAAACACAGCGATACATCGAAGCCTTCCGACAAAAAAGCGGCAAACTTTTCGGCCATATGGTCCTCGTCATCCCAGTTGAACATCTGGTAATCGAACGGATTGGCGGCCACGACCCGCTCGTGCACCGTCGCACGAAGACGTTGTGCCACCTTTTCAGACAATGGGGGCATGGTCAGGTTCGGACCCATGGCGTCGGCCAGAAGCGTGAGGTCGCCCCCCGAAGTGCTCATGGCCCCGACCCGGCCACCGTCCAATGGACCGAGAACATGCAACACTTTCAGCGCTTCCATGAGCGCTTCCAGCGAGTCCACGCGAGCCACACCGAGGCGCTCGAACAGAGTACTTGCCAGAGCATCGGAGCCGGCCAGCGACGCCGTATGCGATACCACCATTTTCTGAGCGACCTTGGAGCGACCGACTTTGATGGCAACGATGGGTTTGGCCAGCTTGCGGGCAACGTTGACTGCCTCTTGGAAGGCCTTCGGGTCCGGCATCGTTTCCAAAAAAAGGCCGAGCGCCGTGACCCGATCCTGTCGTGCGAAGGTGTGGATGGCGTCATGGAGATCGAACTTCAGCTTGTTCCCCAGCGATATCAGGTAGGCGATGGGAAGACCGCGCCGTTGCATGGTGAGGTTGAAACCCACGTTGGACGACATGGTGATGATGGCCACGCCGTCGTCGACCCTTCGGCCTCCTTGCTGGTCGGGCCAGAGCATTGCTCCGTCGATATAATTGAGAAGTCCGTAGCAATTCGGTCCAACCAGGGGCATGTCTCCCGAGGCCTCTAGAAGCTGCTTTTGGAGCTCGGAACCCTCCTGGCCGGCCTCGACAAAGCCGGTGGCATAGCAGACCGAACCGCCCGCATTCCGGTCAGCAAGATCTCTGACAATATCGATGGTAAGGTTGCGATTAACTCCCACGTATGCCGCATCGGGGCTTCCGGGCAGATCCTCAACCGAGCGGTAGACCGTTCGACCCAGAATTTCCTTTTTTTTGGGATGGACCGGCCAGATTTCCCCTTTGTATCCCATACGATCGCTCTGCCGAATCACCTCCTGGGCCTGTGCACCGCCAAAAACGGCAATGGTGCGTGGTTTCAAAAGACGCTCAAGTGACATAAGTTACGCACCCCTGAATAAGAGTTAGAAGCAATATTTATCTTCTTTTATTGCTTCTTTATAATAGTAAAGGGCTCCTAATTATAATATGTGTAATTATATGTCAATTGCTTGGTCTGTGTATGCTTTTTCTCGAGTAATTTTGCCTGGTGATGCAAGTAAAGATTTATTTTTATCAAAAATGGCACTAAAACTATACCAAGCTGGAAAGCGGGATCTATGGAGTTGAGATTAGATACAAACGTAATAGTGGCAAGGAACACCCCATTCCTGGAAGATTCGGATTTTCGGCAGATGAGACGGCAACGATAGAATTTTCATTACCATCTTTTTTACCAGGCTAAAAAATCAGCGACCAGCAAGCTGGGGGTATGAGGAAGACCCCTCGAAGGGACCGCGGAGCCAGGCTCTTCAGGTGATCGCAGATTTTTAAAAGCTTCCGAAGCTGTTTGTAGCTTCGGAAGCCATACAGAAAAAGGAATGATTTATATTCGGGATCGCACTTATTTGTACCGTGTTCCGACATAGGCACCCACAGGTTGCTTGCGGGCCATTGCAGACTTGACCTTGCTGAATCTATCCAACAGAGAGACGCCTTCGGGGATGCTTTTAGGTGCATTGGTCATGAGAGCCATCAGTGAACTTGCCATCAACAGAATCACGCACATAATATAGGCCGCCTCCGGCGAACCGGTCTGGGCCACGATCATCTGTGAAATGCGGGGAAAGACGAAACCACCGACGCCCCAGGCCGAAAATACCAGCCCGTAATTGATACCAAAATTTTTCAACCCGAAGTAATCTTTTGTGGCCGAGGGAAACACGGACAAGTTGGTTCCGTAGTTAAACCCGATCAGCGTGGCCGCCACGACGAGCAGCACCGCCTGGGTTTCGCCAATGAAGAGTAATGAGAAGATTACCACGGCCTGGAAGCTCATCATGATCAAAAGGGTCCATGTCCGGCCGATCTTGTCGGAAACAGCACCTGCCACAATCCGCCCCCCGGCGTTACCCACCGCCATCAAGGCAACGACGATCCAGGCCAGGTCCCCCAAACTCTTTTTCGCCATCCCGGCAACGCCGCCGATGATGATCAACGCGGCCCCGGCGCCAACGAAATACATGAACCATAGCTTATAGAATGAACCGGTTTGCAGCATCTGGCCAGGAGAGAAATCAGAAACCTTGGCAATTGCAGCTTTACCGGGCGTCGGTTTCGCACCTTCAGGCCTGTAGCCCTCAGGAGGATTCACCAGGAATTTGGCCAGAAAGCAGACCACTCCGAGAAACGCCACACCAAAAATAAGCATGGATAGGTTCAGACCGAATTTGGCGATGAGAAAGTTTGAAAGGGGGGCGATGTACACCGAGGCCAGACCGAAGCCGGCCACCACGGTCCCTGCGATCATACCGGTCTTGGCGGGAGGAAACCACTTGATCGCCGGCGGCGTAGCCGACGCGTACCCGAATCCGAGCCCCAGCCCGGTGAGGACACCGAATCCCAGTATCCAGAAAAACAGGGAATTGGACTGGGAGATCACGATCAAGCCAGCGCCGGTGAGTAACCCGCCGATGACGGCGGTGACACGCGGACTGAGTTTGTCCTGAATTCTTCCGGCGAAGACCATCGCGATCGTGAACATCAGGCAACACACAGCAAACGGGTCGTTGAGCGATGCGATATCCCAATTAAAGCGGCCGTCCCCGGAAAGAATTGATTCCTGGATTGCCTGCTTAAAAATGCTCCAGGTGTACAGAATTCCCAGGGCCAGATTGATTCCTAATCCGGCCATAGTTACGCTCCAGCCTTTATTCTTGTATTCGCTCATCTAAGGCCTCCCTTTTTTCGAATCTTGATATAATTGATTTGCATTTGCGTGACGGCAGCCGAGGTCGATCAAACTGGCGACTCCGCTCGTTTGATGATGCCCGTCATCCGCTCGGTTTCTTTGAAGATGATGTCTAAAAATTCCCGTCGCTTTTTCCCATTTATATCCGGATAATCATGCAGGATTTCCGATAGCGACCGCACGGAAGTGAGCGGTGACCGCAAATCGTGGAGGATACCAGTGAATCCATCGTTCTTCATTTTCTGCCTCTCCTTCTCGTTTAAAACAGTGTTCGTTTGATGGGGTTGGGCATAAGCCATTATTCCAGTTTATCTGACAAGACATCGAATCATCTTAATAATGGCGAGCCATCGTTGAACAAAAACTATCGCAAGTAACATGCCAGGACGGGCCTATCCATATAACTATCTTAAATAGTTATATTTATATTCATTTCAATACTAAGGGAGGGGGATTGGAAGCCTACAACTATAGTTGAGAAATCTCAGTGAAGGACCAGGGAACAGGAACGGACGAGCGTCGCCTGGCCGTGAGTGTCCAGTCTGATCAAAGAAGAAATTTTTGGGGCTCGCTTCCGAAATCGACCTTTGTTGGGTTTCGCATTTCGCTGTAACACCGACAAATGTAGGTTGGATAGAGTGCAACGAAATCCAACAAAGCTTGGAACAGGCTCAACCCAACCTAGGAAATGTAAAGTACCCAAAAATTGACATGCTCCTACGTTAAATGAAGTTTTATATGAGGGAAAGAAAGGGCGGCTACAACCAAGGTTGTGAAAACAACCAGGGTTGTAAGGGTTGTGGCACAAGCCGGAGTGTTGGGGTACTGGAGAAATGAAGTGATGGGGTAGAGGCAACTCACTGACGGCCCACTGGACCCGGATTCCTTACTTCTCACGTTCCTTCTTCAGCCGCTTGCTGAGGGCCTGCTGAGAGATCCCTAGCAATCCGGCTGCGATGGACTGATTTCCGTCGGCCCGTTTCATGGCTTCCTGGACGAGAAGATCTGCGGCCTGTTTGATCGTGGGAAGCTCCGAATCCGCAAAGACGATCAACGGGGGTTTTGGGGATGCTTCCGTCGCTTGCTTCGTCCGCCCGGCGTTGTCCAGCTGGCTCCTTCCGATGTGCGAACGGAACGCCTGTAGCGAAAGGACACCGGATTTATGTCGGCTGACCGCGTCGATGATCATGGATTGCAGTTCCCGGATGTTTCCCGGAAAGGAATACGTTTTCAACAAGGTGAAAAGTTCAGGGGACGGCGTCGGTTTTTTCTTGCCAAGGGTTCGCGCAGCTTCCTTCAGAAAGTGCTCCACCAGCAGCGGGATGTCGTCCAGGCGCTCGCGTAAAGGAGGGATGTAGATGCGGTGGGTGCGAAGCCGGTAGTTGAGATCTTTGCGGAATTCGCCGGTTTCAAGGAGCCGTGAAAGATTCCGGTTGGTAGCGGCGACAATGCGTGCGTCCGAATTTCGTGGCTTGTCCCGTCCCAATGGAAAATATTCCCCCTCCTGAAGAAGCCGGAGGAGCTTCACCTGGGAAGCATGATTCAGGTCCCCGATCTCGTCGAGAAAAAGCGTGCCGGTGGCCGCCTGCTCGATCAATCCGTTTCGGGTTCGGTCCGCGCCGGTGTAAGCGCCCTTCACGTGCCCAAAAAGGGTGTCGGAAAATACGTTATCATCGAGACCGGCCGCGTTCACAGCCACGAAATTGCCCGGGAGTCCGCTCAGATTGTGGAGGGTTCGTGCAATGAGCTCCTTGCCGACGCCGGTCTCACCCCGGATCAGTACCGGCTGGGACGTCCGAGAGATGGACTCGATATACTGAAAAATCATGAACATTTTCTGGTTATTGGTGACGATCTCTCCGAAAGCCTCGGGTTTCTCCAGGGTGTCGGCGAGGATATGTCGTTTTAAAGCAAGATTCTCCCGTTTCAATTCCTGAAAGGAGATCGCACGGTTCACGGCGGTGAGGAGCCGCTCTTCCTCAACCGGCTTGACCACATAGTCGAAGGCCCCTGCCTTGATGCACCGCACTGCGGTCTCCACGTCCACTGCTCCGGTGACGATGATGACCGGAATATCCGGATAGTCCCGGTTTATCACGTCAAGCAACCGCTCCCCATGCATGTGTGGCATGTTCAGGTCCAGCAGCATCAATTCGACATCTTGTTCGGACAGGATTCCAATTACACGCCGGCTGTCCTGGCAGGTAATGACGTTGCTTATGCCTGCCATTCGCAGGGTGGTGTCGATGGCCAATAAAATTGGCTCCTCGTCGTCCACAATCATAATGGGTCGTCGCGGATGCAAAGTGTCCGATGCTGTCTCCGTCGCCCTCATTCGTCCCCCTTCACATTCTCCCCCTCAATGGTGGGCACCGGAAAATAGACTCTCACCGTTGTCCCCTTTCCCGCTTCGGAAATAAAGTTCATTTCCCCGTCATGATCGCGGACAATCCGGTCCGAGATCGCGAGACCCAGCCCTGTGCCGCCGGCATCCCGTTTCGTCGTGAAGAAGGGGTCCTTGATCCGCTGCATCACTTCCGTCGGTACGCCAACCCCTTCGTCCTGGACCTCTACGAATACGCAAGCTTCATCCGGGTCTCGCCCAGTGCGGACCCGGATGGCCCGGTCACTATCCGAAAGCGCCTGGCAGGCGTTCATCACCAGGTTGATGACCACCTGCTCGATCCGCTGGGCGCTTCCTTTGAAGACCGGCGGATTCGGCGTATAATCCACCGAAAAATCGTTCGTGGATTTCTTGATCAGGTTTGACACCAGCCCGACGGCCTTCAGTACAACTTCGTTCACGTCAATTTCTTCCGACCGTTTCGAAGGGGTTTCCCGAGCGAAATCCTTTAGATCGGTGACGATGTCACGGACCCGCCGCGTGCCGGCCTCGATGTGCGACAGAAGCATCGGCATCCGCTCTCGGATTCCTTTATAGGTCATACCACCCACTCGGAAGTCTCCCTCGTTTTGCGAACGTTCGTCTAAAATTGGCAGCACCCCATCCCACACCTTCCGAAGGGTCTGGGTATTCAGTAGCACAGAAGTGACAGGATTGTTGATCTCATGGGCTACGCCGGAAACCAGGGTGCCCAGAGAGACCATCTTCGCGGCCCTAAACAGTTGTTCCTGTCGCAGCCAGGCTGTATCCTCGGCCTGTTTTTTCTCCTGTTCGACGATCACGCTTCGTCGGACGATATATATGGACAGGACCACGATAACGAAAAGGATCCCCAGACAGATCAGGGTCAACTTCCGGGTGATAGAAGCGATTTCGGCCCGGACATCCTCCACGTAGATTCCGGTCCCGACAATCCAGCCCCAAGGCAAAAATCCCTTCACGTAAGATATCTTGGGAACAATACGGTTGGGGTCGTCCTTCCATTGCCATTCGTAGTCCACATAGCCCGCGCTATTGGCTTTGACAACCTTGACGAATTCCACGAACAGACGCTTGCCGTTCGGATCGGTGAAGCCGGAGATATCCTTTCCCTCCAGATCTGGTCGATAAGGATGCATGACAATGTGGGGGTGCATATCGTTGATCCAGAAATAGTCCTTCAGCTCCGGCCCGTAGCGTAGCCGGCGAAGATTCTCGATGGCCGACGTCTGGGCCTTTTGGCGTGTGACCAGGCCGTCCCTCTCTTCCTGGGCGTGAGCGACGAGGATGCTCCACGAGGATTCGGTCAGTTCTCGAATCATCTCTCGTTTGCCGTCCATCAGTTTTTCTTCGATCATGGGAAGCAGCAACAAAAAAATCGTCATGACGAACAGGATCACGGTAAGCGACACCGGAAGAATAATTCTCACCGGTATACCACCCAGAAGCCGGCCTTTGGTTACCTGACGCTTTCTTCTTTCCATAGGGGTTAACATCATCAAAGGCTTTATTTCGGCGCGATTACTTTATCCATCTTCAAATTATTTATCACCGTCTTGATTATCTCATTCATGATTTGATCGGTTTCATCATTGCTCAATGTT
>JASFFJ010000278.1:0-9272 GCA_050124355.1 Desulfobacterales bacterium
CCAAAGGCGTCACGTTGAACTGCCATAAGTGCATCGCGTAAGCGCGTCGCCACTGTGTAAAGCCGTTGAACTGCTAAACTCTTCTCAGATTGAAGTAAACGCTCAGCCATTTCAGCCTCACGATGTTTTATCGCAGCCCACTCTTCGTTAATTACTTCGCTAATCTGTTGGCAGGGGATTTGTACCGCAGCCGCACGTTCATCGGCCCCTCCCTTTATCCTATCCCCGTCATAAGTGGCCATAACAATACCAAATAGGTCGGAGGGAAGTTCGATCTTTGGTCTGCTTGGACACATGAAAAATGCCCTTCGTCTCCCTAAAGCCCCAGCGAATAATCCAAACTCTAACAACAGATTATCTCTCATGGCCGGGGTATGTAACCCTCTTTTTATGAGTTCATCATCTGGTGATGCAACGAGAACAGCGAAAGAATTCCGCTTGATTTGTTTTTCAAGGACTTCTAATGGGTACTGACCTGGTAGAAACAGTTGGTGTGTCCACAAGGTTGGATGTGTATCCCTGTTTAAGCAAGAGAATAAAGCTTCTGCAATCCTGATACCTTCCGAAGATGAGCCGATGAATACTTTTGGCTTAGACATCTTTCCTCCTTTTTTGTTCCAATAGTTTGTAAGCGGAATTTTTTCCACCATATGGGTAAATACAGAAAAAACCCGTGAAATCAGAAAAGTAAGAATTGCAAAACAAAAATTTTCAATCTTTAGTTGGAAACAAGATTCTAATTCAAGTTTCTGCCAATAGATGTAATTCGATGATTATCGAAATCAATGAAGATAAGTTTTTGATATCACACTGTTTTTAAGGTTGTCAAATGCTGGTTACATAGCAGTTATTGCTGGTTTCGTAAATCGTGTGATATGATATCCGCAACTGCTGTATACAGATAAGTTTTCGAGATGATCCATCTCATCGCTCTATGACAATCTGAATTAAGTAATGTTTATAATTTTCTGAAAACTGGTGGACTGCAGCACCAGTCCGGCTTCATCAGCTTTTTTCAAGATCTCTAAAACTTCCGGATGATCGATTTTACGCCCAAGCTTGCTTTCTATATAAAAATTTGCAACTTCTCCAAATAAAAAGCAAACTTCCCCAGGCTTATCACATCCTTCTCCCAACAACCTACGTTCACGGCGGCAGATACGGGGAGCGACCGCAGCCTTTTTCACATTGCATACCAGAATTTCGGCATTCTCATAGGTCATCACTGAGAGTTCACTATTCAGGCTCGCATTAACGGGTATTGTACGCAGTTGCGGAATTTTCCAGGCTTCCTCTAAAAGGACCGGAAAATATTCTTCCATGTATTTGCCAAAATCCGGGTCCAAATCATTAACATGGAATTCCCAAATTCCCATGAGATATTGAGCGGCCATATACGTTGGCTGATTCTTCTTGGAGTAAATTCTGTAAATAAGCCCTTTTTTACTATGGTTGCTAAACGCTGCTCGGCTTCTTGCCTTGAAATTTTTACACGACGTGCAACCACTTTTGGTTCTTCGGCAATCAGGGTTAGGTGAAGGGCAAGTTCTGCTTCTTCGGGAGCAAAAAGCCTCTTTAGAATGCGCATCTCTAAACCACTGTCAGTCGGCGGAAATCCACCCGGCAGGTCATCCAAATGCTTTGCCAGTTTTTGATATATGCCTTCTGTCATGATGTCCTTCTTTTCCTTTGTCTGCCAGCGTTGTCTCTTTAGACGTCCAATAATAAAAGGTGCGCTTTTGGACTCAATCGGCTAAAACAACCAGTCCGTCCACAGCCACCGGCGAGCCATTATGGATCACAAACGGGTTGACGTCTATCTCCTGAATTCTTGGGTGGCTGTGACCCAGCGTGGAGAGACGTACAAGGATCCGGGCAAATGCCTCTCTGTCAACAGGTGCGAAGCCTCTGATACCGTTGATCAATTTTTGGGATTTTAGCCGGTCGATCATGGCCAGGGCTTCTGGAATAGATAACGGAGCGACGCCGAAAACCGTATCGTTGATGGCCTCGGCCAGAATGCCTCCCAAACCGCACATGACGCACGGTCCGAACTGGGGATCACGCAAAAAGCCCGCCATCATTTCTATCTCGCCTTTGACCTGCCTCTGGACCAGTACGCTTCCCTTGCCATTCATTGCCGCCTGCAATCTGTCGAATGATGACGCTATCCCGGCGGGCGAGTCGATACCGAGGTGTACCAGCCCGAGTTCGGTTTTGTGACCAGCGGCTTTCATAAGGCCCTTAACCACCACCGGAAAACCGAACTGAAGCGCCGCCGCTTTTGCTTCATCCATGCTGGAAACCTGATGTTCTTCCACGACCGGAATGCCCGCCTCGGAGAGAAGCTGCTTTGAAAGGTATTCGTCTATATTTCCATTTTCTGAATCAAGCACTGTGGTCAATACATCGGATATTTTTATCGCTGCCGAGGGCTTTGATAAATCCGACTGTATGGCGGCTTTAGATCGGTCTGGTTTGAGAAGAACTGATAGGCACTCCACTCCCCGAAGCAGTTCCCGAAATACCGGTACCGATAACTTTTGGGCCTCGCGCTGAAAAGAGGTTACGAGTTCCCGCTCTCCTGAAATCCAGCATAATAGCGGCTTGCCGGCCTGCCGTGCAACTTCCGACAGATGCGGAAGATCCGGTTCGAGTTCAAATCCACCGACAAAGCAATGTATGAAAACGGCATCCACACCAGGATCGGCAGCCACCGCCTCCATGGCCGCTCCAAAAGCCTTTCTGGGCCCGTTTAAAATCGCGCCGGGCCACAAATCAACGGGGTTTGACGGCGGCATCCATTCGGGAAAAACAGACTTTAACCTCTCGATGGTCGGATCGGATAACACGGCCGGCACGAGGCCGTAGCCATCCATGATATCGGTTTGAACGATACCCGCCCCACCGGTGTAAGTGAGGATGGCAACACGATTTTGACTTTCTGGATTGATCTCGGGGTACATGGAAAGGGTTCGGCAAAAATCCATGAGCTGATAGAAGGCCTGTGCCTGGAAAACGCCGGCCTGCGCCAGCGCACCTGCGATCACTGCACCGTCGCCGGAAAGACTGGCCGTGTGGCTCAAGGCCGCCTCCGCACCCTTGACGGTTTTGCCACCGTTCAAAACCACAATCGGTTTGGGTGATCGGCGGCACAAGTCAAAAAATCGGCGGCCGTCGGCAAAAGATTCAAGATATAATCCAATGGCTTTGGTCCCGGGATCCTGAATGAGATATTCGATAAGATCGTTTTCATTCACATCCATCTTATTGCCAATGGAGCAGACCTTGTTGATTCCCATTGTCCCATGCGAAATGATGTCAACCAGAAAAGCCCCGGCGAGCATGCCACTCTGAACAATCATGGAAACACTGCCAGGTACCAGCTGGGTGTCCCAGATCTTGGGGGTGACGGTTGAAAAGATATACCGACTTGGCGCGTCGACAAGTCCCATACAGTTTGGACCCCACACCCTGAGTCCGGAAAGATCCGCTATCCGTTTGACCTCATCCTGAATTGCCCTGCCCTGATCGCCAGTTTCTGCAAATCCGGCCGATTGAATCATGACACCGGGAATATTCCGGGTTGCGCATGCCTCCAAAACTGCCGGCACCAACCGGGCGGAAACAAAAAGGATGGCAAGGTCAACCGGGTCCGGGACATCAAGAACCGATGGATAACAGGAAAACCCCTCAATATTTTCATATCTGGGATTAACGGGATAAATTTCACCTGAATACCCTCTTTTAAGATTATCGATTATGACGCGTCCGCCCTTGCCCTGACCGGGAGTTGCGCCCACAACCGCGATTCCTCTGGGTTTAAAAAAAAATTCCATTTAGTATATTCCTCCCCAATCCGAGTCGATTATTCCAACCGTTGTTTCTTGTCTGCATACTTGGATTGCGATGCTCTTATCTCACTGAGATGACAATAAACTCGCCTTACTGGCCGCATTGGCGTCGAACACCGGGTACGCAGTTAACTCCCTTCATAGGCCACCGTCTCTGACGGTGAGAATTGAAAAGGTTCTATCGTTACCGGGTGATCGCGGCTAATTGATCTAAAATTGAACAATGCCGGTGGCTTATGAAGGGAGTTAATCAAAAGAATTTGGCTTATTTTTTTGATTCGCTCGGCTATGCAAACAGCGCAACTTCTAATCAAAACAGTCAGATCAGATAAAAGCGTGATGAGAATAAACTTATTAAAAGTTTTGATGGCACACGCTATCAGAAGAAAGGTAACATGAAGCCAAAATTCTTTTTGGCACAAACGATAAGAAGCGTCGCATTTTTTGGATCTCCCGAGCGGTAGAATGATTGGAATGTGGATATCAGACGGTCTATCTAATTGCAAGCTATTAACATCCATGAAAAAATAAATAAGTAAAATTAAATGTTGCTAATTAGCGAGCTTGAAATTGCATAATTTTGACGATAAGCTGTTTTAGAAGTTTCGCCTGGTCGTCTTTGGTATTTATTTATATATTTATGGACGTCCCATTAGTTAAAAAAGTGCTTATCCGATGGAAATCAGCAGAAGCTTTAGGGGGAGATTAAAGATCACAGAGCGGTAGAGCCGTTAATTGAAGTTTTGAACGATAAAGCTGAAGATTGGAGTGTTCGGAAAAATTAGGCCGAGGCTTTGGGAAAGATAGGGGATAACATGGCAGTAGAACTATTGGTTGAGGCCTTGAAGGATGAGAATTGGAATGTCCAAAAAAATGCAGCGGAGGCCCTCGGCAAGATCGGGGATAAGAGAGCGATAGACCCTCTGATGGAGGCTTTGAAGGATGAAGATGGTCATGTATGCAAGAAAAGCTGCAAGAAAAGTATTAGAAGAGATAAAAAGCCTCTAACGCTGCTTGGTTTAGTTGAATCTTTGGCAATTCATAATCAATCTTATCTTTGATGATCTTTAACACGTTTTCATCAAAGATTTGCGGCAGCGACGACCAGCAACTGAATGCGGTCGTTCCGAGTGGCGAACTGAAGTGGCGGTTTAGAACAGACGGGGTAAATTCATCTCCGACGATCGATATCGACGGGACGGTTTTTATAGGCAGCAGCGACCATGGCCTGTAGGTTATCAGCTCTGAAAGTGCCGGTTACCAGCTTCAGAGCCAGTGGCCCGGTTTCATTATAATCATGGCAATGGAAATTTTTAGACAAAGAATGCAATAATACTGGGTCTTTATTCCAGACTTTTTCTGACCCTTTTTGGCTCTGTTATCGGATCTTTTTAAACCGATCCGGACAAGCCGGAATTGAATATTCAAAGTTGTAGATTTATGGAATTGTCAGCTTGATTAATCCACCAGTCATGTGCAAAGTGGTTCTGTGTTCAGAAATCTAATATCCGAAACGCTATACTTCCAGCATGTGATAACTTGCTGATTTGTAACCCTTCATCTTTTGAATGTGAAATGAAAAGATGCGGCATTC
Organism: Desulfobacterales bacterium; assembly: GCA_050124355.1. Classification (GTDB taxonomy): domain Bacteria; phylum Desulfobacterota; class Desulfobacteria; order Desulfobacterales; family JAFDCJ01; genus JAFDCJ01. The sequence goes on from JASFFJ010000278.1 coordinate 5,449, forward strand.
GAAATTTTCAACGAATCCTTTTAATTTTCGTCTCGCCGTTCGAAATTTTTTGCTCTGGATAGTTTTAATTAACTTTTCAGTATCACGAACTCTGCCCTCACAAATAATATGCGGACCGTCTCCTAACAAAACCTCCCATTCACCGGCCACAGCAATGTCGGATTTTTCTAGTAACGGATAATATTCATTGATGACAAAGTCTTCATATTCATCTTTGGTTTTACTTATAATATCCCACATCTGATTGAATTTAATAGTATCCGGCTTAATATCAGTTGTATAGGAATCCTTCCTTCCTGTAGGGATGAGTACTTTGGTTTTATACGCTTTTACGTAATTGAACAGATTTTCCCGCAACGCTTTAAATTTCGGACTCTTCAGGGCCTTCTCGATAAGATCTAGATCATTGCTCATACTTTCAAGAAACATTTCACTGTAACTGCCGACTAGGACCATCCAGCCGGCGATAACGTGAATTCCAAGGGAATTTATTCCGGGTATAAATTCCTTGATGATGAACTTTCCATATTCTTCCCGTCTTTCACTTATGATTGTCCAATATTGATTTAGTTTTACCGCCATTGTCTTCCCCTCCTTGACATTTTTTTTAATGGAAACGTCAAATGAGCCAAACGATACAATTCCACTATCGCAGGCATGTTCCAATGTCAATGGTGAATCCTAGCCTAAATCGATATTTTGTGAGTGCAGATTTTGATGCATAATTCTTATTTTCTGAATTAGATTTCTTTAAAATCAGCGGCTTTGCAGGCAACACCCATTTGCTGCATTCTGGCGCAGAATTCTTCCATTTCCTTGTTGAGAATATGTCTGTGTTCATCTGTGTAGAGCAAAAATAACGTGGCCATCTTTCGATCTGACGAAATTACTTCGCTATTATTGAGACCGAGTTCTTCAGCCAGTGGATTTAAATCTGCCATCACTTGCGTCATGTTTTGATAACGTTCAGTCAGATCCCGGGCGCAGGCTTTGAGGATGAAATTGCAGAGTCCACCCGGTATGTTCGATACCAGGTCGGCCGGGTTTGGGATGTCCATCTTGATATGCATATCCATCACCGCCCAAGCGTCTTCTTCCGGAAACGGACGTTGCCCGGTTAGCATTTCATAGGCCGTGATACCAAGGCCATATATGTCGGTTCGTTCATCGACCGGTATACAATCGATTTGCTCTGGAGACATATAAAAAGGTGTGCCGGTAAGAAGGTTTTCCGATCCACAGGGGCAGGCAAGTCCAAAATCCAAAATTTTAATCTTTTCATCAGGCAGGATAAAAATATTGCCTGGCTTGATGTCCTGGTGCACAATGCCGTGCTCATGCGCATACGCCAAACCGGCGCACACTTGAAGAAGATAGCTGACGACCTGTTTGGCGGAAAGCCTTAGCATTGTTTGAAGCGCTTTTCTTAGCGACATCCCCTCGAGATGCTCCATAACGATAAACAACGTCTGATAACGCTCTTCGATGTCATAAACCTTGACAATGTTTTCATGGTTGAATTTTGCAATTATTTTGGCTTCATTGCGAAAGTTTATAATAAAATCTGTTTCCATGGCCAAGTCATGTTTCATCATTTTTATGGCCACCGGCATATTGAGGGCTTCGTGCACGCCGCGATAAACAATGCTGTAACCCCCATTGCCAATGATATCTTTGAGAATATATTTTGCGATCTTTCTTTCGGCAGTCACTGCTCGGGTCTCAAACCATTTGGTTACAAGATCCGTCAGAAAATTTCGCAAGTCTGGATTCACTTCAGATATTTTATCGAACTGTTCTTTTGTCAGGCACCAGAGGTGCATGTCGGTTTCGGCATCTACGTGAGCGCTGCGCGGCTCACCGGTAATTAGCGCCATTTCACCAGCAATATCCCCTTCCTGCAACCGCGCTACCGGTATCAGTTCACCGCCTTTCTCGACATTGATAGCACAGGTACCTTTTTGAATAATGAAGCAGGCATCACCGGGTTGTCCCTGGGTGATAAATCGTTGACCGGCCTTTACGTACCTAAACGTTATACAATTTAGCAATGGACAAACCGCATCCCTGGATATGGCTTTTAGCAGATCCGTTTTGCGGAAAAATTGATAGTCGGATGCCGTCGGCATTTTTTTGTCAGGATCGTCTAAGTCTTCACATCGCTCATTGTTATTCTGAGCAGATTTTATTTCAGCTCCCAATTTATGTATCCGGCCTTTTTTTTTACCCGGAAGGATCCATTTTGTTTCACCTTCAAAAAGGTCCCATTTTTTTTCGGCCTTGTTGAAAGCGCGCAAATAAAAGAGCGTCGCCGGCTTGATCTTTTTTTCTGTCTGGATCCCTACTCCTTCAGGGCTTCGATTTATCAGATCGACAAATAATTTTTTGGGTGTGGAGGCAGTGGTCGTTCCAGCGACATCGCCGGTCTCTTCTAAATAGATCATCCCAACTTCCGGGGGATCTATCTTCGATCTATCGCTGCACCTCTGATAATTTCGCTTATGCATCGGTTCTCCCTCCCAAAATTCTGTTGGAATCACAAATCAGAAAGATCTGCCGCTTTTAAGTCGATGCCAAGCTCCTCGGCTTGGGCCCGAAGGTTCTGCATTAATTGCTCGACTGCCGCTTGCTTATTTTCATTATAAACGATAAAGAGGCTGGTCATATTTACTTTTTCGTCAGGGGGCCGCTTGCCGGCGATACCCAGTTTATCGGCCAGGGGCCTGAGGTCATCTAAAGCCTGGTCTATCGTTTGATAACGTTGCGCGGGGTCCTGCCGGCAGGCTTTAATGATAAATTGTCGCAAAGATTCCGGAATTTCGGGAACCACATCTGCCGGGTCCGGGACGCCGTAATTGAGATGCAGGTCGATGAGCTTTTGGGGATCTGTTTCCGAAAAAGGTCTTTCACCTGCAAGCATCTCAAAGGCAGTGATGCCCAATGCGTATATATCGGTGCGTTGATCCATGGGTTCGCTTTGGATCTGCTCCGGGGCCATATAGGCCATTGTGCCAAAGGAAGCAAAGTCTTCTGTTCCGATCAGGCACGACAGACCAAAATCAAGTATTTTAACCTGATCATTTGGTTGTACGAAAATGTTTGAACTATTAATATCTCGATGAATAATGCCCTTTTGATGGGCATATTGCAAACCCGAACAAAGCTGAATTAAAAAACTGACCGATAATTTAGGCGGTATGCATTTCAATCGCTTCAACATGTCTTCTAATGGTTCGCCTTCAACCAGTTCCTCGATGATGAAAACCGTGTTAAAGCGTTCCTCGATGTCATAGATTCTTAGAATATTCTCATGTTTTAGGCCGGCAATGGTTTTGGCCTCGTTCCAGAATCCATTGATAAAGTCAGGATCCATTGCAAGATTGTGTCTTAGCATCTTAATGGCCACCGGCATATTCAAATCCGTGTTTAATCCCCGGTAGACTATGCTGTATCCACCGCGGCCGATAATGTCCGTTGCCATATATTTTCCGATGACCCGATCGGCCGTCGGCCTTCGGGAATCGAACCGACTGGCGACAAGCTCTGTCAAAAATTCAAGCAATTCCGGATCTTCTTTGGAGATGTTGCCGAATAAGTTTTTATCCAGCGCCCAAAGCTCCATTGCGGTTTCGGCCTCCGCGTGCGCACTCTGAGGTTCTCCGGTCAGAAAAGACCGAATGCCGATGATATCCCCTCTCCCCAAGTGACCCACGGGGTGCAATTGCCCATCTTTTTCAACAATGAGCAGACAAGCACCCCGTTGGATAATGTAGGCTGTCTGCTGCACATCTCCTTGGTTGATAAACCTCTCGCCGGCGGCGATA
>JASFFJ010000279.1:0-9243 GCA_050124355.1 Desulfobacterales bacterium
GCACCGGCTATTCATCGTTATCCTATTTAAGGAATATCCCGTTGTCTGGTTTAAAAATCGATAGGTCCTTTATATCAGATATAGATCAGGATGAAAATGCCAATAAACTGATTGCATCCATCGTTTCCATTGCGCATGGGCTGGGGCTCGAAGTAGTTGCGGAGGGGGTCGAGGAAGCGTATCAGGTTGATCATCTGATTGCGTTGAACTGCGAATATCTGCAGGGCTATTATTTCAGCCGTCCGGTACCTCAGCGTGAGGTGGCGGACCTTTTACAAAAACAACCGATGCGGCTTAGATCGACCCATCGGTCTTAACGAGGAAGACAAACCGTGTTTCACAAAGTTGCAAAATCAGCACAACTAATTTCGTTGCCGGATATTTATATAAAATTGAAGGAATTAATGGACACTCCTGATTACACCATGGCCGAAGTCGCTGTGCTGGTAGGTCGTGATCCGGGAATGGCCACCCGTTTTCTACGGGTTGTCAACAGCCCATTGTATCGAAGGATTCGCAAAATTGAAACGGTCAGCCATGCCGTCAGTCTGCTGGGAATTCGCGAGGTTCATGATATCGTCCTCAGCGCTGCCGTCGCAGAAGCGTTTGAGGGCATTCAAACGGACGTGATGAACATGCAAAAATTCTGGCAGCGGAGTTTTTACTGTGCCGTGATGACCAAACTGCTTGCCCAGGAATGCGAAATAGCGGAAAGTGATCGATTATTCGTGATTGGCCTGCTGCATGATATTGGTCACTTGTTCATGTATCTGGCGATTCCGGAAGAATCACAGCAGGCTATTTTAAAGGCCGAAACACTGAACCGACCCTTGTACCAGGTGGAAAGAGAGCTTGTCGGGTTTGATTTCGCAAAGCTGGGTGGACATGTCATGGGGCAGTGGGATCTACCCAAGAGCCTCCAGATCATCACCTGTTTTCATCCGGAACCGGACAAAGCAGATCAGTTTGCTTCGGAAGCTGCCCTGCTCCACCTCGCCTCTTCCCTGGTTCGGGCAGATCTGGAAGGCGGTTCTTTCGGAGAAGGGACGTTTCTGGTCGATCCGACAGCTTGGCAACTGACGGATCTGACTGAAGAGCAATGTATAGATACGCGCCAGAAGGCGGCAGAACAGTTCGGCGAGGTTGCTGATAGCATGTCTTCGATCTTGAACTGAAGCAACAGAAGGCTGCCTTCCGTGAGGCCGTGGATTACAGTCGTAAAACCTTTGATGCCTATCTGAAACAATTTTCCGTATCCCGGCGTACGCTGCTGGATGTGCTGATCGTCGAAAACGATGGGTTTCAATCCGCCGTTCAACTGGTCACCGTCAGCACGAATGAGATAATTGCTGCTTACCGGATTCTTAGATTAATGGTAATTCTTCAGGTTTCTCGCTAATTCCTCGCTTTTCATCATCTCATTTCATTTGTCGAAAAGCCTCATAAGCGTTTTCAAAACGAGAAAGGTTTTTGCTGGTATAGTTTACGTAGTCAAAATCCAGAGTTGAGTGTATCTCGGAGACAATACTCCATAAAGTTTCACGCAATAAGGATACACATTTCATGGCAGCAAACCGACGGCGAAGTTTGTCGGTCACCGGCTGCTGATGGTAAGTTTCCAGAATCCAATCTTCCTGTTTCGAAGGTAACTCATTGTTCGAAGACAAGTTGGCCAGGTCAAAAAGTCCTGTGTTGTAGCCTGCATAATCCCAGTCCAGCAGCCACAAGCGTTTACCATCGTCGATAAAATTAGCGGCCAGCAGGTCATTATGCCCGAATACCAGCTTAATATCACCGACCGATTTTTCGAGTTCTTCATTAATGTCAAGAAAACGCGGGAAAAAGTCCGTCATCCGGCTATTGCCCTCCCTGGCAGTGAGAATGTAGTTTCGACAAACATGAAACGGCCAGAAGACAAGTGCCGGACCTCTAAAATGCTTTGGTATTTCCTCATGGCATGCTTGGATCAGGCGAAGGATCCGTTCCAGATTCTGCTGCTCCCGAACATCTTTTTCCGAAAACGTACGCCCTTCGATGAATCGCATGATGAAGACCCCGCTAGCGCTATAGACAATTTCGGGCGAAATCCCGATGGCATGGGCTGCACGCGCGGCCGCGATCTCGTTAAATCGCATGACACCGTGTAGCGGGATGTTGTCGCCAACCCGGACGACAAACCGCTCGTCCTGATCATTGACGATAAAATTGGTGTTGGTAATGCCGCCATCCAAAGGTTCAGGTGTTACACCCGATGACCAAAAGTCCAAATTTGCCACCCAGTCACGGACACTTGTGTTCATAATCTCTCCCTTATTTTCATGTTGTTTAAATTTGATAGTAAAGACATCCGGTATCGTCAATGTGAATGGATCAATTGCCCTTGACACGTGATACCGTTTCCACTATAAGCACTCTATAAAATGTCTTATAGTCAACTCAATTCATAAACCACCGGCATCGTTTAAGTTTAAATCAATTTTGTGTGTTCTCCCGGGAACGGTAGAACCTTTGCAATTCTCACCGGCTGAGCCGGTGGCTTATGAATTGAGTTACCTCATAGCGATATAAAGGAAAGGCGGGGCTTGTGTCAATACTTGAAGTAAAGGGATTGAGCAAGTATTTTGGGGGTCTTGCGGCCTTAGACAACATTAATCTCACCATCCAGACAGGCGAAATAAGGGGAATAATTGGCCCCAATGGTGCGGGTAAGACCACCCTCTTTAATGTCATCAGCGGGGTCTATCGCCCCACTTCGGGACAGATATTCTATGGTAAGGGCAAGCGTATCGACGGTCTTGTTTCAAGCAAGATAGCTGAAATGGGTGTGGTTCGAACCTTCCAGCGTACTGCCCTTTATCTTAACTTTACAGTTCTCAAAAATGTCACCGTCGCCCGTCATCTTCATGTCAGGGAAAATATTCTTCAGGTGTTTGCCGGCACTGGTAAGAAAAAGGAAGTGAAAAACATCAAAAAAGCGATAGATATAATTGAATTCATGGGTCTGGGACACTTAAAAAATGAGTTGGCGACAAACCTGCCCCATGGTCACCAAAGAGCGCTGGGGGTCGCCATTGCACTCGCCTGTGAACCCAAAGTCCTGTTACTCGATGAACCCCTTACCGGTATGACCCCCACGGAAAAATCACATATGATAGATCTTATCAGAAAAGTGCACCAGCAGGGTATTACCATCCTGATGGTGGAGCATGATATGAGATCTGTTATGGAATTATGTGATTATATCAGCGTACTTGACTTCGGAACGCTGCTCGTCGAGGGAGTCCCAGCTGAAATTCAAAACAATGAAGCTGTGATCAATGCATATCTGGGAACTGAAGATATCGCATCCATGGGCATATCTATGAGGTGAAAAAGTTGCTACTTGAGGTCAAAGATATCACAGTTCACTACTACAAGGTAGCCGCTGTCAGGAACATTTCAATCGCTATTGAAGATGGTCAAATCGCTACGCTTATCGGATCGAACGGAGCCGGTAAAACTACCACTTTGCGTGCCATTAGCGGTTTAAAGCGCCCCACTTCGGGAGAGATCTACTTCGAAGGTCAAAGAATTGACAAGTTTCCTTCACATAAGATAAATGCCTTGGGTATGGCCATGGTCCCCGAAGGCAGGCGGATTTTTCCTCAAATGACCGTGTTGGAAAATCTCCTTTTGGGTGCCTTTTTGCGAAAAAATAAGGACGAGATTCAAGCAGACTTAGAGAAAGTCGTCTTCCAGCATTTCCCACGTCTTAAAGAAAGAACAAAGCAGTCGGCCGGCACTTTAAGCGGTGGTGAGCAGCAGATGCTGGCGATGGGACGTGCGCTCATGTCTGCACCCAGACTACTCCTGTTAGATGAACCTTCCTTGGGGCTGTCACCGATCATGTGTGGCGAAATTGCAGCAATTATCAGAGACATCCACGCCGAGGGTAGGACAGTTATCTTGGTCGAACAAAACGCTCGGCTGGCTTTAGCGCTCGCCCAGCATGCCTATGTGATTGAGACCGGGGACATCGTTCTATCCGGCCCGGCCGAAGAGCTACGCGAAAATGATAGTGTCAAAAAAGCCTATCTGGGAGGCTGACAGGCTCCACTAAAACAAAACGGGATGACACCAAAATAAATTCTACATCATATAGACCAACCGGTTTTTAAAAAATCAAAATCCTAAACACCAAATTCCAAATAATATCCAATTCCCAAGATCCAATAACCGAAACATCCTGAGCACTTAATTGATTCTTGGCAAACATCACATCTTTTTTTCTTTTAAATTTTGGTCTTTAGTATTTATTTGAGCCCGCCTTGGCGCGACTTGATTGGTGTAAATCATCATCTCTAGCGAACTATCAATAAATACCATAGGTGTTAATCCGATCTGGGCCAAGGAATTGTTTTTTTTGGTGCTTGGAATTTTCATTTTACTACCAGCAGGCAAATAACTTTCATAAATTCAGCTCGATAATGGATCTATCTGGGAGGAATCAGCATCAATTTGTTTCCGCTGTCGCCATATCATGTTGCCGTTGCCATCGAGCGACAGCCTTGGAGATCAACCCCTCAATGCCTCCCGGCATAAATATAAGGACCAACACCATGGAAAGGCCAAAAAACATGGGCCTTACCTCTACTAGGGGACGTGAAAGTTCAAAAAGGGTATGCATCACAGACACACCGATAATCGGACCCCAGAAGGTATTGGTACCTCCTACTACCACCCAAATGAGGAGGTAAAGCATGGTGACGATATTGAACAATTTCGGATCCACCGCACCCAGACGGTGAACAAGCAGGCCGCCGGCAATGCCTGCAAAGAAGCCGCCAATGGCGGAGGCCAACAGCCGATGCCGGGAGATGTTAATACCGGTAGAAGCCGCCAGTTCCGGATCCATTGAAATCGCTTTGAAGGAATCCCCGATATGCGATTTCTCTATTCGATACAGCAAATACATCACGACAAGCATTACCGTCAAGCTGAAAAAATAGTAAGGGATACCATCACTAAAATCTATCCCTGCGATGACAGGAGGCCAGGGGATGTCAATTATCCCTGTGGAACCGCCAAAAGGGTTGCGAAACTTAAGCCAGCTCAGCCTAATCAATTCCGCCAATCCATATGTTGCAATATAAAAGCCCCACCCCTTGGTTCTCAGCAAGGGTGTGGTTATCGCAACACCTACTAAGCCTGCCATCGCTCCTCCCAAGGGAATGGCAGCAAATACCGGGATACCGAAATTTTTAGCCAACATGCCGCTGGTGTAAGCGCCGACGCCGTACAACACAATATGATAGAGTTGCCAGTCATGCACCGTAACGATGAGACGGTAACTCTGGGCAAGGATGATGTAAATGAAGTACATCATCGCAACTTCAACAAGATAAGCCCTGACAAAAAAGGGAAGTATAAATAAGCCGATTATCCCGATAATTAGAAGCGTCAGCGCCCAAGTTCTGATTTTTTCTGCACTATGCAACGACACGGCCCATTAATCCCTGTGGTCTGATTGCTAATACGAGTGCCATAACGGTAACGGAAACCATCACGGCGGATACACCGTCGACCAGTGTGGTTACAAACGTCGTGACAAAGCCAAAGATAATAGCGGCAAGCGTGGCACCGCCGATGCTTCCCATTCCTCCAACAACCACCACGATGAGAGCGGGCAGGATGATATGGCCTCCCAGTGAAGGGGTCACCGCATATATTGTTGACATAAGTCCGCCGGCCAAACCGGCATAGGCACCGGCAATAGCCAGCGCCAGTGCCGTCATGCGGTTGATATTTATGCCTTGCAATGAAGCAGCTTCGGGGTCCTGAGCGACAGCCCGCAGGGCGCGTCCCAGCCGAAACCGTCGCATAAAGAACATGAGCCCTCCGATGGTCACAATGGCAAAGGGGATCACGAGAACTCTCTGGAAGGACACCGCGGCACCCATAAATCGAAACGCTTTCATATAGGGGCTCGGAATAGGCCTTGACAGCCCCCATCCCCAGATCTCACCCACCAGCACCTCGAAAACGAACATTAATCCGGCGGTTGCGATAAAACCGGAGACCACGTCACCTTGCAACGGCCGGAAAATGCCGCGCTCAACGATGAGACCGATAACCGCACCGACAACCACGGCCGCTGCCACAGCCCACCAGAACGGCCAGCCTCCCAGGGCATAGAGGGCATAGACGGTATAGGCGCCAATCATGAAGAAATGGCCATGTGCCAAATTTGCCATTTGCATGACACCGAAGGCCAACGTCAGCCCCACAGCGATCAACGCCAACATACCACTGGCCGCTATGGCATTAGCGATAGTTTGGATAAAAAACTGACTGCTCATAATTATCTCGATATTGAATGCCAGAACTCAGCGGCACGTAGGTCCTGCAACCGGCAAAATTGCCGTTTCCGATTGCCAAAGGGTAATTGGCTATATCGTCGACAACCACCTGTACAAATCCGCGTATTCAAACCGGGTCTCAGCGGTGACATACGCTACCCCTTCCTTGCAAATGTCTACTTACGCTGGGTGTAGTGTTGGCCCCGTTCCTTAACAGCTTTCAATACAACGGCTTTGATGGAGTTGTACCAGGGTTCGAAATTCAAGTGAGCAACGATGCGTTTGTCTTTTGCCTTAAGATCAAACATATTCATGGGAACCGGTTGTTCAATCATGTTTTGGATACCAAACATATCTTTGCCGCTCATATGTCCCGGACCCAGAATGGTGGGAAACGACGGCAGTTTTCTCAAAGCCTCCAGAATGGCATCGTTGGAGGGCCACTCGCCCGGGGTTTCCATACCGGCAACCTGGGCGCCAATACACCAAGGTATGAGCCACACGGCATGATCCCAGTCGATGCCGGTCATTTTGCGCTTGACGTCTTCTGGCGCCCCAGGACCATACCTGGCATTCCACAGGCGGGTGAAAGAGGCCTGCCATGAATACTCACCCCACCAGGGATCGTCCATCAGGGGGAAACTGTCTATGGCGTGACGGGCCGCTGGAAACTCCGCTGGGATTTTCGTCAAGTTCGTTTCCCAATCTGCGTAGTTCTGGACAACGACTCCCTTGTATCCCTGTAAGTATAGCTGCTCCCAAAGCAGCGTCTGGTATTCGGGCCAAGCTTCGCAAAGGCTGATAACGTCCGGATTACTCGCCATCAGGGCGGTTGCCACTGGCGCAAAGTCGGTCGTATCCGTTGAGAAAAACTTCTCATAGACGATTTCAAATCCCATGGCAATGGCCGCACCGATTTCCCAAGCCCCTACCTGGCGGGACATGATGTCATCCTGAGTTGTCAAGGCATATTTCAACGGTCTCCCGAGCTCCTTTTCACTGGGCAATACCATCTTAGCCAGGAGCGCGTTAAACATGTTGCACTGAGGGGTTACATCGCCGCCGGCAACAACGTAGGGTCTGTTCGGATGCATGTCCGTGGGAACCAGCGACGCGTAGATTACCTTGTGCTTGGTAAGGAAGGGAGCGGTGGCGTTGGCAGGATCGCCGCCGATGGCATTGATGAACTTAACTTCGTGCTCCAGCACCAGTTGCCTGGCGCCCTGGAGTGCCTTCGAGGCATTGGCCTCATCGTCAAATGTGTGCATCTTCAACGGGTATCTTTTGCCACCGACAAGAAGTCCGCCGGTCTTGTTGACGGTATCAATCCAGATATTATTTCCGGTGAGTCCCGGGAGTCCCCAGCCGGCGTCAGGTCCCGACAACGCGGCCAGAAAACCGACATGAATTGTCTCCCCTTTGGGGTACTCTTTTCCTACCTGCTGGTCGGAGAGGTGACTTAAGAGAACCATCTCGTCAGGAGTAAGCTCGGCGGAATCGGAAAACACCACTGATGGTAACGCCATCACCATCACCGCGACTAGCAAACTAGGAATTATTCGTTTTCGCAATCCTCTTTTCATTCTTTTCCTCCTTTCTTTATGAGATTAGGTAATAAATTCAATGATTTTTTTATATTATCCACTCTCTCTGCTTGTCAAGGATTTTTTCGATTTGTTTTTAGATATGGGTAATTAATAAAGATCAGGACATCGTTGACCCCGAGATAATAAAGGAAGTCATCTGGGATTACCCTTTCCCCCAACTCATCTATACATCGATACATGGAACCAAGGAAGATCTGCCTATTGGTACGGGATAGGTTAACTATATGAAAAGGCCGCTTAGATGGGAACAGCGCCATGTTCGACGGTAAGTGCGACAATGTCATTGACGTCTACTTTTCGCGATGGGACTCCCCTTTTCACCGCTAAGGCAGCCGCAGCGCCCATGGCCTGCCCCATGGCCATACAAGTGCACTGCGCGCGAATCCCTGCCAGCGCCACCCGGTCCGCAGACACAATTCGGCCGGCCACAGTGATTCTCGAACTGCCTTTGGGAATCAGCGCCCGGAACGGTACCTTGGGAAGAAGATCTTTGGACTCATGAAAATAGACGTCACATCCGGTCTCTTCGTTGTGCATGTCTATATAGTTGAAGGCATTGCAGACTTTGTCTTCGAAATCCGTGGCATTTAAAAAATCTTCTTTCGTGACAATATATTCTCCTTCGGTCCGATAGGTTTCGCGCGCCAGTCCGTAAGGATACATGGTTTTGAGCACGGCTCTTTCGCATCCTGGAATCGATGAGGTTAGAAACTTGAACATCCTTAGCATCCTCGCCCGCCCATCCAGATTGGCCCTGGTTTGGCCGTCGGCGTCGGAGGTATCTGCATCATAGATGTGGGTTGCGTTATGTCCGCCGTGGGCGAGGTAATATCTAAACGGTAGTGAATTTAGATAGGCGAAATCGCCTTTCTGCAATATCCCGTTTTCCATGGCCTCATCATATAAGGTTTGAACTTCTCCGTCCCATATTTGCTCATATTCGATACCTTCAATTTTGTACTGGTAGGCACCCGGCTGTCTGACCTTGTCACGAAGTACTCCCAGGCCCAGGATTCTGACCACATCAGAGTCTCCAGTGCAATCTATTATCTCCTTAGCCTTGGTTGTTCGCTTGATACCGCGACCTAAAGAGGTGATCTCCCAATAGTTACCGGCCGCAGTTACATCTGCAATGAATTCATGATAGTGGAGAATAACACCCGCCTTTACGCCTTCTTCCTCGGCGATCGACGCATAGATCGGAACATTGATATAGCTATAGTAGCCTGGACTTTCCACCGGTCGCCTCTTCTGATAGTCAGGGACGGGGAGGCCTTCGATTTCTTTGGATTTCGTGT
>JASFFJ010000280.1:0-9242 GCA_050124355.1 Desulfobacterales bacterium
CACATTACCGCTCCTCACCGGGCCCGCATAGGTGACCGTGATGTCGTGAGTGCCCGACGGCGGGTTGATAAGATAGTATAGGGCTACCTTGAGAAAGTATTCATCCCCCCGCCACATCTCGGAGAGCTCAATCTCGGAGTCCGCCAACAGGGTGAGCTCGCGGTCGGCGCAGGTGACGCTGGTGATCACCATATCATTGACGTTCTCTCGGCCCTTTTCCTCAACATGGACGCCGGCGATCAGTATTCGATTCCGGCCATCGCCAACCCGAAAATCTTTTATGGTAACTGTCTGCTTCTGTTGATGCTGCTGCACCCGTAAGCTTGCGCCAGCGGCGTAATCGAACTGAATCTCGTCTGGTGGAGAGATATTTTTCGTTTCGTCTTTCGTATTCGTGTCGCTTGAAGATGCACAAGCGACCAGATAAACAAGGCAGAACGCCATTGGAATCGTAAAAAGGTATCGTTTCGATGTCACGTCGTCCCCTCCCGTTGCTTAGTTTCTTTTTGTAAAATGCAGAGTTTGTTTCGTGCCTTCCGAATCGTTTGGTCCTGAAAGAATGTGCATCTCCCAGGCAGCCTTGAACCGGTCGCGGACATAATCCACCATATAGAAATAAGGATTTCGGATATAGTCAACCGGATACATTTCTCTGAGCCTTTGAACGCCCGTTGCTAGTTTCTTTTCGATATGATAGCGGGGTCTGATGGTCAGCAGCATTTCTTTTTGGGACAGTCTCTCCAGCGAATTAAGCAGATCCTTTGCTGCACCCGTTCGGATCTTGTCCCGGCCGATGATATCAATCATCAAGCCGATATCAAATTTGCCGATACCGTTCGCTTTCCTGATATCGAGCGGCCGAAAATTCACCCCGCCAACGCCATGGAACGTTTTTAAAATCTCACATCCCCTGATAATCCGATCATCCATATCGATGCCGAGAACATCGCTTGCGCCGGCGGTTTTGACAAAAAAACAATAGTGACCGAAGTTGCAGCCTAAATCCACAACGGTTTTGCCTTTGAAGTCCAGGATCCCATCACGATCGCGGATTCCGTCGAGCGGATCACCGATACCGTTGGCCAGCAGTTTGTTACCATTGACAACCACCGGATGCCAAATATTTTGCGGTCCGACGGACTTAAGTATTTCTTCAAGTTCCTTTATTTTTTCCACGGCGTCTAACCAGGTTCGGGGTTCAAAGGTTCAGGGATTCAGGGTTCAAGGTTACCTTTCATTACATTAAGTTGACGAACTCGTAAAAAGGCAGAGTTTTAATTTTATTATGATCCATTGAAATTAATATATTTTAATTATTTTGTGTTTTTTGTGCCTTTTTGCGGCCATATCAAGGTTTAATTTTTAAAACTCAACGAAACGATGTGGCTTCGAGGTTCTCTGAAAGCGGATTCGGTTTTTGCAACCAGCGCGAACACGAGTTTATTCGTTCCGTTGTTTTCGAAATCGCCCACATCATAGTCGCTGACGTATCCGGAAAATTTGCGCGTTTTCCATTTTATTCGAAGTCCGATATTGTCCCAGACGAGTGCTTCAAAATGTCCGCCGTTATAATTCCGATAGCGCCTCATAATTCCGCGGACAGAATCGTGATTTTTGACAAGGATCACTTCCTTTTTTTTGTCTTCATCCAGATCGGTGGCGAATATTCGCTGCTGAAGGTATTGGCCTTTAAATGCGTTCGGGTCGGTCTGTCGGGTTGGGTTCGTCCCGATTTTCTTATCCGCCGGGGATAATATGAAAATATTGCTGCCGCCGTAAGTATCGCTGCTGGTCCATTCTTCATTGCCGCTGCTGTCCAGTATTTTGAGGGTGCCGTTTCTGCTGAGCGCAAGGACCGATTCCTGGCCCTGTCCCAGGACATCGCCGTATGTGAAACCGTAAATGTTTACCCGACTCGGAAGAAGCTGTTTTTCGAAGGGCGCATAACGTCCACCCGTCCATTCCAACTCTTGTACCCGTCCTAAGAAGATGTCTTTAAATCCGCCTTTTTGCCCCAAAAGGATCCGCTTTCCCCGATCGGGGGCATTGATCACGCGGAAGTGCCAGTTTTCCTTCTCTACAACCGTTTCAAATTCTGTTCCGTTCCACTCAAGAACAAAAGACCTGATCCGGCTATCCTCGGAAATGTTGGTTACAAAAATTTCAGACGTTCCGTTGTCATTGATATCGGCCACATCAACACCGATATAGGTATTGTAAGTTTCTCCCTGGATTTCTGCTATTTTGCCGAAGCGACCATCGGCGTAGCGGTAGATAAAAATGATGTTCTTGCTGATAAATACGATTTCATTGTTTGTGTCTCCGTCCACATCGCCAAGGGCCAGTCCCTTTATCTCTACTTTAAATCTTGGGGTTTTCCAGAGGACGGGAGCGGCCTCGTCGACTTCAGAGACGCCTTCGGAAATAATGGCTGCCTCGCCGGACGACCGATCCAACAATTTTTCAGGGTGCTGTCGGCTAGAGTCTACGCTTTCCTTTACCGTGGTGGGTTGGCGGGGTGCCGGCTGGGATGCAATGGTTTTTTGACCAAACACCTCTGCTTTTATCCGGTCGGCCAAAAGATTGATATGGGAGATGACTTCCCCCTGGGTATTGCCCAGCTCGGAGAAAGTCAGCACCGGTTGTTTTTGGCGCACATCGAAAAACCTGGCATCCGTGCTGATGGTGGTTCCAAATACCGTCAGGCTTCCAAACAACACATAATTTGACTGGGTTCTTTCACCCAAAGCAAGGGCAGTGTCCGCAGTGATCTCTTCGGGAATTTTTTCTTGGTTAAGGGTCGGGTCAGTCTTGTCGATCACCACGATCTGGTCTTTTAGGGCCAGTCGAGAGGACAACATGTCTGCAACACCTTTTCGCAAAAAGGATAAATCCTTATCCGAATTGATGGTGAACGGAAGGATCAGCACTTTTACCGGTTCGGCCGCAGCGATCTTGCCGACATCACCGAAAGAAAAGAAGATGATGGTGATGATAAAAAAAAGTGCGGTTTCTTTTATTTTGCTCAATTTTGGTCTCCTGTCGGTAAATTCAATGCCGACGACGGATTTAATTAGCCACAGACCCACACGGACAGACACAGACCATTTTTTTAGGGTCTAATTCCCCGTAGCTTGCTGCTGAATATAATAGACATTATTCTAATAGCCCGATACCCCGTCAGCTCTGCAGCGGGGAACCATCATTGATGGCGAAATTCCCAGTTTGCAGAGGGAATGCCCTGCCACCAGCGATGCCGGTTACAAAGGGCGACTTTTGCGCATAAAATTTTCTGCATAAACCAAATTATAAGGTAAGTCAATGTTCTTTTCAGGCAACCCTTTGGCATGAACAGTTGGTGCAGACCCCCCCCATTGAGTTTGGAAAAAAGGCTGGGAGCCCTAAAATTGTCGTGGGATTGCATGAAAGCTGGATAATTGTACTCAGGTTTCAGGTGTCGGGTTTCAGGTATCAGGCAGGCGAGTCGCAAAATTTTGAAACCTGAACACGCGTGTGAAACTATTTCAAATTCAGTGTTCCTTAAAATTTATAGGCTAGCTGAAAGGATGCAATGTGAGTGTGGGCATCGTAATCGCCTTTTAAGGCACCGCGGAACTCATCTTCACCGGTGGCCGTTTTGTCGATTTCAGCTTGCTCAACATTCGTGATATACGTGTAGCCGAAATCGAATTCCAGCCGGTCTGAGAAATGATAACTGGTGCCCAAAGAGAACCAAAGGCGGTCTTCATCCGGAAGGCGGGGATTTCGTTTCCGACGACTGGAAACCGTCGATTCATCATAGGCCAACCCCCCGCGAAATGTCCACTGTGGATTAAGCGTGTAGGTCGCACCAAGGGAATACCGAAAGTTGTCTTCCAAGTCGAAGGTGGAGACAGAATCCCCGGCATCGGAGTCAAATTTGATACGAAGCTCATCAAACGTGCTCCAATCGGTCCAGGTAATATCCGCCAGGAGGGCCCATTTGTCGGTTAATTGGTGATAACCACTCACTGAAAGGGAGGCGGGCAGATCAACATCTGCCTTAGCATCTGTATCGACCAGACCCGATGCGCCGGCAATAGGGGCTGCCTCGTCGGGGGTCTTGAAGCGGGCATCGCCTTCCAGATCATACGAGATTTCCGAGCGGTAGGCAACGCCGAAGCGGGTTGCTTCCGAAAGCTCAAAAAGCACCCCCAGGTTAAACCCATAACCCCAGTCACCATCCACTTTAAGTTTCGATTCACCGTCTGCCTCCCGGGAAGGAGAGCCCGACATAATGGTGCCATAGTCGATGGCATTGGTGAGTTCCGCGTCTAAATACTGGACACTGACGCCGCCGCCGATGGACCACATGTTGTTGATCCTATAGGCGATGGTCGGGTTGATGTCGATTGTCAGGAACTCCGACTTGACCGTGTAGTAACGCCCTACCCAGTCGCTATCGTACTCCGTATCCGTACCAAAGGGGGAAACAATGCCGATCCCGATTTTGAGACTGTCCGAAATACTGTGAGCATAAAAAAAATTGGGTATGACTCCCTGCTTGCCGGCATTCCCGCCGTCGCCCCCGGTTAGGGGCTGATTGAGTACGGTTGTGGATCCATCGTCGCTAAATTTAAGAGAATACGAGAAAATATGCACACCGGCCTGCACCTGTCTGCCGGATAGTCGCGTCAACCCGGCGGGGTTGAAATATATCGTGCTGGCATCCTCTGCTACGGCGGCAGCGCCTGCAAATGCGTTGCCGAGGCCCTTGACGCTCTTTTGGGTAATCGAAAATCCGGCGGCCAGAACAGCGTCTGCTGTAAATGCCAGGCAAGACACTACCACGAGCGCTAAAGTTAACTGCTTCCAACATCCTCTTTTCATCTGCTATTGGTAAAGCGTGGTGGGTTCTATGTTTTGGTGATGATAACTGTTTAACCTAAATTAAGTATATAAAATAAATACGGTTAAGTCAATGATAATTAATAAGATTGCTTAAGTCGAAATGCACCCAAACCCGGTGAACTTCCGTGCTTGAAAGTCCTGTTAATTGACCAGGACGCCCTCCTGAACTATGTTATACGATAAACAACTTCTGGCCACAAACCGTTACGGAAAGGAATCTAGTCATATGAGATTGGGTAAGAAAACTCCGGCCGTTTTCAAGGCCGGCTTGTGTATATTTCTGGTGGCCGGTCTAGCGGCCTGCCAAAGCAGCCTTACCAGCTATCGCGGAAAACCGGTAGAAGCCAAAAACCTTTTTCAATTGCTGGAAGGGGGACCGCATAAGGGGGACTGGCAGACCAAAGATTTACGGGTAGAGTTCCAGTATTTGCGAGAACAGCAAGATCTGCAGATTTCAGGTCTGGTGAAACCACAAGCTTATCTTTTGCATTACAATTTCATGAAATCTTTTTTTTTGGGTTTGCATTTCGTGGATGCCGGGGGAAAGGTGCTGGTCGACGAGACCATCATGTCTGCCGGTTATCGGAGCGAGATGCCTGAGCAAATGGCATTTAAAGCGAACCTGAAGATTCCCCCGGACAGCACCGCGATCGCATTCAGCTACAGGGGACGTGCTTTTATCATCGGCGACGATGGAGGGGGTGACGGTTGGGAGTTTTGGCAGGGACCGTAGGCGCCGTGAGGGGTTCAGGGTTCAAAGCTTTCAGGTTTCGGGTATCAGCCCGCCCTGGTGCGATGTGACGGATTTTTACTGTTCACTTTAAGAGATTCTGACAATATCTGACTTCATAGTTTTATACAAATTTGGGTCTGGGCCAGGAGTTTCAGGTCAACCGTCGGCCCAAAAAAACGGCCGGTCTAATCGAAAAAGAAGCTATGAATAATCGAATATCGAATGACAAACGACGAGTGACGAATTGTTGTTCAGCCTAGCCGAATCTCATAAGAGCGTCGCCTCTGGCTGCGAGCGTCCAGTCTGATCGGGAAAGAAACCTCATTGGAACTTAAATAAGGTCAAATATGCCAATTTAAGCGATTTAGATTGTGGGAGCGGTTTTTAACCGCGATTACCCAGGTAAATCGCGGCTGGAAGCCGCTATAGAATCACCAGTAAAACCCTCTTTTTCGTATGTAAATTACGGCTGTTGGTAATCTGCATTTACCCCAACACTCCAGTACTCCATCAATCCATTACACTAGTCTCCTGTGTGGTGTATGCGACGAACGGTCGCAGATATTTCAATAACCAACGGCCTTGAATTGCACCCCTCTCTTCCTAGGTGCTTAATCCACACCAACGGGGATCGGTAAATGGACATGATTCTGAAAAATTTTTAGCAATTCTTCAAATTGCGGTCGAAACCGGTCATAATGGGCGTCGTCTGTATACCGGTTGGCACCGCTGCTTCCCAGCGGCACGATATCTTCTCCCCAGGAATAGCCGCGTTTAAAGAAAATATCCTTCAATTGATCGTTTAGCATTCGGCTTGAATTAGCGCTGCCTGAATGGGTTAGAAACCAGTTGCGCGGCCTGAATTTTTGTCGCTTTTCGAGGGCCTGCGCAATGGCCCGGGCAAGATCCCGGTCCGGTGCGGCAATTCCGGTGCGGGAGTTAATGATAGCGGGATTGACGCCGGCCATGGAGGTGGAAATGACACAGGGAAGATCGGATCGCAAAAACTCATAAATGCTGCGGCAGCCATTTTCATGCAAAGAGATTTGCACGCCGATTTTGCATTGGGCGAGATGCCCGGGCACATTGCGGCGCAAAAGATTGTCCCGCACAGTTACGCGCTTTGAAAGCCCCGCCGCTTGAACTTGCTGCCTGAAAGCATGCACGTTGGATGGGTCGCCGGTTCCGATAAAAAGCGCCAGCGTCCGCCGTAAAAGCGGGTGTTGCAGCAATTCCAGCATGACGGCGTGACGCTTGCGCGGCATGTCGTCGAAGGTGCTGTTAAAGACGATATCAAACCGTTTCTTTTTATCAAAATCCAGGGATGCATCATCTTCCAGGAAATCAGCGTGGGCCAGCGATGTGGTTAAAATTCCCGGCTGACTGCGCAGAAAGGCAGCGTCTTCTCCGCCGTTTAGTCCGAAAAGCGTTGGATCGTCAAGGCCGGCAAAGGGCCGCAGCCAGGCATGACGAAAAAGTACGCCCCAGGGCGGTTCCAGATATAGGAAATAAAGACGGTTGAGCGCCTTTAACAGTTCAGGATTGACAAATAGGTAGGGCAGCGAAAAAATTCGCAGAATCCCTTTGGTTTCAGGCAAGCCTGGCTTTTTGAGTATCTGGCAAAAATGACGCAGCATGTATAGGGTATGTTTCTTTTTTTTGAGCTTCTTTTCAATCCGCTGATGTTCGAGTTTCAAAAGGGCATTGAGTTCAGGATCGGTCCTAAAATGATGTTGCGCCCACGCCAACCATTTCCATTGCCCTGGAAAGGGCAGGCGTGCCAGAAACAGGCAGGCCTGCCTCAGGGCAAACGGATCCGCTTTTTCCTGCGCTGCCGTTTCAAAAAAAGAAAGCCGCTTTCGAAAACTCTCATAAGGCCAGTCAAGCCCCTTTGCAGATTCCAGGGATGGGCGCTGCCAGACCAGCAGTTGGACCAGGGCATCACAGATCTCATCCCGCAGCCGCCTGAAATTGGTCGAATCGGTGGAAGCGAAAAGCGTGTCACCGTCTACGAGGTCGAAAAAATGTTCCAATCGTTTGATGTACAGTTGACTGTAATTGTTCTTCATGACATCCGCTTCAACGACTTTTTCCAGGGTCATCAGATCCGATCGACCCAGTCCCTGCCGGCTGGCGGGGTATTGGGAGAGATTCCCGCACTCGTCAATTGGTTGATTAGTTGATTGGTTAAAAGGTTGTAAATATGGATTCATCCCATATTTGCAGAATAATTGGCAACTTGATACTTAAAAAATCGTAACATGCTGAATTGAATGTTATTATTTACCTAATAAAAAATTCAACTAGTCAACGAGGTCTGTCTGCACTAAACGCCAGATTCGTATATTATAATTCGGGTTGAATGTGTCAATGGGAAAAAGTTTGTCGGATTACTTTTTTTGTAAAAAAAACAAATAATTTACAAAAAAACCTTGACTTAACAAGTTATCCATTCTAAGATTTCCATAACTATCGGCATCGGCGTTAAAAAGATGAGAAATATTAGGCTATTAGGCGGGGCATCGGGTCCCAAATCGCTGGTGCGGGTAACATCTTTGCCTGAAAGGGAGGTGATGGACTAAAGTAGTATAAGGCACATGGAGATAATTAGGCAAAAGACAATTAGGCGAATTTGTAAAAACTTTCCAACTTTAGGAGGAAAAAAGATGAAGAAATTATTGGTTTTTGGTTTGGCGACCTTGCTCGTCATCGCCTTTTGCGTGCCGGCATCCGCGCTCGAGAATGTATTCGGCGGGTTCTGGCGGGTCAGGGGCTATAAAATGAAGTATTTTTCCGGCACCAAGGACGACAATGATCTGGATGCGACACAGACAACCACCCGAACCCGTCTGTATTACACCGCGATCCTCAACGACAACCTGAGTTTTGTCAACAAGTTTGAGATGGATGCGGTATTTGGGGAGCAAGGTGGCTACGGTGATTTCGGCGCTGACGGCGTAGACGTCGAGGTCAAAAACTCCTACGCCGATTTCAACACCGGCCCCTTAGAGTGGAAACTCGGTGTATTTGGATCGGTGGTCGGCCGCAGTCTCGTCTTTGACAATGACCACGCCGGCGCCGAAGTCGTTTACAGGGGTGGTAATGATAGGTGGTGGCTGCGTGGTAGATGGTTCAAGGCCTATGAAGCCGGCCAAGGAAACACCAATAAAAAAGACTACGATGGCGCGGGCCTCGAGACTTCGTTTAAGATCGGCGAAGCGGGAGACATCCGTCCTTACTTCATTTATTCCTGGTCGAGAAGATTCCAGGGCGGCGGTAACATCACTGGCGTCAGCGATACATTTTGGGGGGACCTCGGCGAAGCAAATAACGCGGGCATTTATTGGGCCGGTTTCGATACCGATTGGACGCTGGGTTCGGTGGCCCTCTATGGCTCCTTCGCTTATTCGGGCGGTGAAATTAAGGGAGACGGTGATGTTGATGACTCAGACCTTAAAGGTTATGTGGTGCTCCTCGGCGCTGATATTCCGTTGGGCCCTGCGACCATCCACACCAAGGGGTTCTACGCATCCGGTGATGCTGCAGAAGTTGAACCCGGCTCGGATATCAATGGATATGTCGGCTTTTCGGATTCCTTCTACTGGTCTGAAATCATGGG
>JASFFJ010000281.1:0-9240 GCA_050124355.1 Desulfobacterales bacterium
AATTTCAGATTTTCCTCCGGCGGCAACACCCGCCCTAGCAGGGTGCGCAGCTCAAATTCATGTCGCCCGGCGTCCAGCGCCGGGTCCGTCAGCATCGATATGCGTATAAATTTGATGCGGTCCAAAAGACCCCCGGCCGCATTGCGGCGTCCGCCGCGTCTGCGGGGCTGTCCGCCGCGATCGATCTGATATTTTAATTTATCTGCTTCGTCGCTGTGGCAGGGACTGATAGCATCATTGGGACAAACCATATTGCACATGGCACAACCGACGCAATTGTAGGCCGGATCGGTTTTTTGACGAATACCATAATAGGCTTTATAGACGCTGGAGGGCGTTTCTAAAAAACCGATAGGCGGCGTGACGGTCCGCTTACGAAACACGGCAAGTTCTATGGCATTTACGGGACACACGGCCGTACATTTCCCACACAGGGTGCATTTTTCTTTGTCCCACAGTATCTGCCATGGCAGATCTTTGACACTTAATGTTGAAGGGGTAATGGGTCGTTCTGACTGCATATTCTGGCCTCTTGTCGATCCGGACCGACAATCGCCGTATCCAGATGCATGGGTTGAAAATCTTTGTGTTTGTCTCGTCGGGGTATGGCGGCATCCAGGCCACATATTTCCGAAGAATATGCGTATATACCGGGCTTACCGCCGACAACGCCGGGCCGAAGCTTCTTGCGATCCTGCACCATAAACAGACTGTGATCCGGCAGACAGCCAATCACACAGTTGGGTCCGTCGATGATCAGCTGGCGGCAGGTTTGCTTCAGGTTCTTTAAAAATTCTGCATTGGGATGATTGGCAATGTCATCCTGCTGGAGGGGTGTGATGATGTGCTTATATGTCTCCAGATTCAGACCCAGCTGAACGATGGTGTAGTGCAGAATATGGCTGAAAACCTCCGAGTCGGATTCATATCCGATATAGCCGGGATAGCCACGCGACTCCAGGTAAGCTTTGATGGGCAAAAAAGCGGTGTTTTCACCATTGGTCATGGTGGAGAATCCCTGAATGAAAAACGGATGGCATGCGTAGAGGGTGATACCGTAGTTGGTATTTTGCCGACCCTGGGCCATGATGACCCGGGCATTCAGCTCTTTACGATCGAGTTTCAAATAATTGGTCACCAGCAGAGGATCTCCGATTTCTTTGATCATGATCACATCGGGCCAAAATGAAAAAACAATCATATCCTGTTTCTCCTCGCCCATAGCCCGCAACTGCAGCCGGATCGGCAACAGGCGCTGCATTCGTTCCTCGTCGCCTAGATCATCCCATTCTTCCGGATATTCGTAGGCCCGAATCAGGTAGACATCGCGTTTAGGAATTCCAGGCGGTGGTGTTTTCGGCACTTTGATGGTAATTTTGTATTTGGTCATAAACCCAAGGTCCATCATGAAGGAATCCAAACGCCGCAGACCTTTTTCCGAGAAAATCCCGGACAAAATGGGTGCTTTTTTCATTTCCTCAAACGGTCCGGCCAGATCCCGCAAGAAAAGACCGACACCGGAACAGTCATGCCCTTCCCGCATGACATTTAACGCCTCGACGGCGACCATCGGAGACAGCGGTTCATTGCTGGTTATGGCGAATAAGCGGCACATTCTCTGTATTCTCCTTTTGTCAACGATATCTCGAATAAATTTCCCGGCCGGGTATTCCCGGAATCTTGTCAGTAATACCTTCGGGCAGCAGGATTAAAGGTGATGGGTTATCCACCGGAATAATAAGGCTGGAATTAGGCGAGACGGGGGTACTGAAATGCTCGTGTACTGGCGTGCAGGAGATTTTACCAGTACGTAAAGGTTGCCTTTTTCATTGATTACGGACTTATACCACATTCACAGTGTGTATTGAAACCACCACTCAATTATTTTAAACAAAAAGGCACCTTAATTGGAAAAGTTCTGAATGTCAATTTAAAATTGCATAATAGTGAAATTGGAATAAAAATATTACAAAAATGTAAGATTTCGATCTAACTTTTTTTTTGACATGTTTTCGGCTATATTTTATACATTCTCCTGTACTCGTTGAATTGTAGCTATCAGCCACTATGACACAAAGGCACTAAAAAAGAATATGAAGTTTAAACTCTGGAGTCACGATGTATATCAAACAATCAGAGCTCTTGATGGGCACTAGCATGGATTTTATCAAAAAATTCATGGACCTTTCTCAAATGGTATCCCACGTAAAGGGAGATGTACTCTTCCAGGAAAAGGATCCGGCTTTACATTTTTATGTTCTACTTAATGGGCGCGTCAAGCTAGGTGTCGGAGAGGGCGATCAAATGGTTTACAATATCAAGCAGAATGGTGAAGCCTTCGGCTGGTCGAGCCTGATCGGGCGCGAACGATATTCGGCCTCTGCTGAATGTATCGAAGCTACAAAGCTGTTAAAAACAGACAGCCAAAAGCTGATAAAAGTGCTGGAAAACGACCCGGCCAATGGAATTGTTTTTTTTAAGCAACTTGCCGCAACTCTCGGAAATCGTCTGCTCGAAATGTACAAGACCATCTCAGGGCAGACTGAATAGATAACATATTGATCTAGAACCAAAAGAAGGTGATCCAACGTCATATATTTCAATTTCAATTAATTTTGGAGTACTGGAGTATTGGAGTAAGGACGAAAGGGTTGATATCTTTTTTCTCAACACTCCAATAGTCTATCACTCCAATTTTCCAAAACCGAGACTTTCAAGATCTTTTAGCAACCTTTAAATTAAATTTATCTATATCTATTCAGTGGCGTTTGACAGGAGGCGCAACAATGAGCAAGATTATACCGGTTCCAACAACAAAAAAGATCCGTCGCCGTGAGTTTCTGCGGCTGTCTGCGATGGCCGCCGCCGGTCTGATGGCCGGTTGTGCCACCAACCCGGTTACCGGAAAAAGCCAACTCATGCTGGTATCCGAAGACAAGGAAATTCAAATCGATAAACAGTACTCACCGTACCAGTTTTCAGCGGACTACGGCACGGTTCAAGATAAGCGGTTGACTGACTATCTTGACCGTATCGGTAAAGATATAACCGCACACACCCATCGCTCCCACATGCCTTATAATTTTCATGCGGTCAATGCAACCTATGTCAATGCATATGCCTTCCCCGGCGGTACAATTGCCTGCACCCGGGGTATTTTGCTTTCCCTGGACAATGAGGCCGAGCTGTCGGCATTGCTGGGACACGAATTGGGCCATGTAAATGCCCGCCACACTGCCGAGCAGATGTCAAAGGGCATGCTTACCCAGGCAGTAGTCGGCGGGCTGTCCATAGCAGCGAGTACTGCTGGGGCCGGTTATGGTCAGATGGCTTCCCAGCTGGGACAGTTCGGGGCCGGTGCGCTGCTGGCAAGTTACAGCCGCGACAACGAACGCCAAGCGGACGCGCTGGGAATGGAATACATGGTGCGCGCCGGATACAGCTCCCAGGGAATGGTGGGTCTGATGGATGTGCTGCGAAGTATGGGCAAGCACAAACCCAGTGCCATCGAGCTGATGTTTTCCACCCATCCCATGAGTGACGAACGTTACCGGACGGCGGTTGAAACGGCTGAAACAAAATATAAATCGGCCAGAAGCATGCCGATATATCGTGAGCGCTACATGGACAATACCGCCAGCCTGCGATCCCAGAAAGGCGCCATCGATGAAATGCAAAAAGGTCAGAAAGAGTTGGCCGCTAAAAATTTCTCCGCCGCCGATACTCACCTGCGCAAAGCAATAAAGCTGGCGCCCAACGATTATACGGCCCTGGTCATGATATCCCAGAGCCAGTTGGTCCAGAAAAAATGGACCGTGGGACGGCAATATGCCGAGATGGCTCAGAAGGTTTATCCTACAGAGGCCCAGGCCTATCACTTGAGTGGATTTGCTAAAATTCAGCTGAAGGATTTTGAGGGTGCTTTAGAGGAGTTTTCCAGCTATGACAAAAAACTTCCCGGCAACCCCAACATCACCTTCTTTAAAGGCTACGCCTATGAGGGAATGGAGAAATACCCTCAGGCCGGCCAGGAATACCAGCGCTATTTACAGGTCACCCAGGAGGGTGATTACGCCCGCCATGCCTATCAGCGGCTGCAGCAGTGGAGAGCAAGGGGGTATATTTAGACTCCTGACGAACATTCACCATAAGTTTAGGCCCGTATTGCGTTTGTTCTGATATCATGTTGAAAGGAACTTTAGGTTTCAGGTGTCAGTGTTCAGGTTTCAGGATCTTGCGACTCGCCTTCCTGACACCCGACACCTGAAACCTGACACCTTCATGCTTTATAACATACTATCAGAAAAACTCGAAAAGGACCTAAAGATGGAAATCAGACTTCATTGAGACAAACCACGGACAATAGCCCTTGTTTAACCAACCAGAAAAGTTGATTACGGATGACGCCAGCCATAAATGGCAGATATACCTGAACGCAACCGATGCTGCGGGTATCCCTCCCATCTCCAACCTGGAATTTATTGAAACTTTAAAGCAGGTATTCGCTCTGAGTGATTTTGTGGCCGCAGGTTGCACCAGCGATCCGGCCATACCGGTCGATCTTATTGACAGTGGTGATATCGCTCGCCAATACGAGAAGAATGAATACCATCTAAAATTGGGGCCGGCATTGACCGCTGCAACCGATGAAGAAACGCTAAGCCGCTTGCTGCGCCGTTATCGCCGTCGTGAAATGGTCCGCATCGCCTGGCGCGATTTATCCGGATGGGCAGATCTGTCACAAACCGTGTCCGATCTATCTGCTTTTGCGGATGCCTGCCTGGACCATGCCCTCCACATACTCTATCAATGGCAATGCCACCTTTTGGGTACGCCGACAGCTGCTGACGGCTCGAAACAACGTCTCGTTATTCTGGGATTGGGCAAACTGGGTGCCCGGGAGCTTAATTTTTCCTCCGATGTCGACCTGATCTTTGCATACCCCACAGCAGGCGACACCCGCGGGGCAAAAAATTCTATCGACAATAATGAATTCTTTTTACGTCTTTGCCGCCGCCTGATCAAAGTTATCGGCCAGCCAACAGCAGATGGTTTCGTGTTTCGGGTGGATACCCGCTTGCGCCCCTTTGGCGAAAGCGGTCCCCTGGTCATGGATTTTGAGACCATGGAACGATACTATCAGGAGCAGGGACGGGAATGGGAGCGTTATGCCCTGATCAAGGCCAGGGCCGTGGCCGGTGATAAAAAGGCCGGTGCCTTTTTGCTTGACCGGCTCAACCCATTTATTTACCGCAGATATTTGGATTACAGCGTCTTTGATTCTCTACGGGAGATGAAGCAGATGATTGCCCTGGAGGTCAAACGCAAGGGTATGGAAAACAATATCAAGCTCGGCGCCGGTGGCATCCGCGAGATTGAATTTTTCGGTCAGATTTTTCAGCTGATACGCGGCGGAGTAAATCCCGCTCTCCAGAACACGGGCATACTGACAGTTTTAAAAACCCTGGCTCTTGAGCGTCATGTACCGCCGGAAGTATGTGAAGAGCTGATCGATGCCTATGTGTTTTTACGAAATACCGAAAACCGTCTCCAATCCTTTTCCGATCAGCAAACCCACAAATTGCCGGCCAATGACAACGACCGTCTGCGGCTGGCGATATCCATGGGTTTTTCCGACATGGCGTCGTTCAACACTGCCTTAATAAATCACAGGGAAATTATCCACGGTCACTTCCAGATGCTTCTGGAATCCGGCGCCTCCGATGACTCGCAAAAGGATATTGATGACCCGTCGACAGTCATCTGGCAAAACCCGACGGTCGGACAACAGGCTGTAGATATGCTGACCGCCATGGGCTATGATCGCCCGCAGGAAGCCATCAAGCTGCTGGAGTATTTGAAAAATGACGCGGAAACAAGGGCTCTGAGTCCCAGGGGCCGTCGGCGCCTTGACCAATTGCTTCCCCGGATTTTAAAAGAAATCGGTCGATGTGAAAACCCGCTGATCACACTTCACAGAATCACCGACCTGATTAAGGCCATTGAAAGACGCACCAGCTATCTGGCTTTATTGTTGGAGAACCCAACGGCCCTATCGCATCTGGTGAAACTTTCTGCTGCCAGTCCCTGGATCGCATCGTTTCTGGCACGACACCCGGTGCTGCTGGATGAATTGCTGGATCCACGCACGCTATACCTGCCGCCTGAAAAAAGTGAAATGAAAAACACCCTGCACCAGCGGATCGAGCAGGTGCCTCCGGAGGACCTGGAATACCAGATTGAACAGCTGTGTATTTTCAAACAAATCAATGTGCTGCGAGTGGCGGCAGCCGATGTCACCGGTACCCTGCCGTTGATGAGGGTCAGCGACTATCTTTCGGAGATCGCCGAAAGCATTCTTAGTGAAGTGGTAAATCTTGCCTGGACTCACCTGGTGTCAAAGCATGGCACCCCCGTCTGTCGGCTAGCAAACGAAATCTGTGGCCAAGGATTTGTTGTCATTGCCTATGGCAAACTGGGTGGGCTGGAGCTCGGCTACGGCTCCGATCTCGACCTCGTTTTTCTACATGCCGGAACCGGCGAACAAACCCGGGGAACAGAGAAAGCTATCGATAGCGCTCAATTCTTCAACCGGCTCGGGCAGCGCGTTATCCACATCCTAACTTCCCATACCCGGGCGGGCAAAGCCTACGAAATTGACATGCGCCTGCGACCCAGCGGCAGCTCCGGAGTTCTGGTCAGTCACATTGAAGCCTTTGGCAACTATCAGTTTGAGGATGCCTGGACCTGGGAACATCAAGCGCTGATCAGAGCAAGACCGCTTTGTGGAGACGAGCTTTTAGCGAATAAATTTGGAACCATCCGCCAACAGGTCCTTGCCAGACCACGGTCTCGGGAAAAACTATTGGCGGAAGTCGTCGACATGCGCGAAAAAATGCGCAAAGAACTGTTGAAACCGGAAAATGGTGTTTTTGATCTCAAGCAGGACACCGGTGCGATGGTGGATATCGAGTTCCTGGTGCAGTATCTGGTGTTGTTAAATTCTCACAAGTACGACGGTCTCTTGAAATGGACGGACAATGTCCGCCTGATCCAATCCCTGATCGAAACCGGCACGATGGACGAAATCACCGCCCATGTTCTCAAGCATGCCTATCTCATCTATCGTGCGGCCGCACATCAGCTCAGTCTCCAGGATAAACCCGCGAAAGTCCCTCGGGAAAAGTTCTTTCACTTGCAGGAGCGAGTGGTAGAAATCTGCCAGTCTTATTTCAGAAGTGATTAAGTTCTCACCCCCTTTCTTTTTATCAATAAATTATTACAAATTTGTAACTTTTTATTTTGTTTTTAGCCAAATTTGTAATTTCCTTATTTTCAGCCTAAGCCCAGATTTCCTTTTATAACATTGAAATAATTGTATTTAGTTCATATTTCAAGCTTCGGCACACATGTTGCTCTCTGTGTGGGATACTCGACGAACAGGATGAATGAATTGAAACGCAGAAGGAAAAAGGTCCATGAACAGGCTTCCCATCGACTTCGGCAAAGAACCGAGGGACTCATTGCCCGCTTTTTACAAGGTAACGAACCTGATTTTTTAAGGCAGCATGCCCGGGTGCTCGATGACTATTTTCGGCAGGCATTTGAGACAAGCATGGTCGGCCCTCGCATGGATGTCAGCAAAAACCCATACGCGATTATTGCCCTGGGAGGCTATGGCCGCGAGGAACAGTGCATCCATTCCGATGTAGATCTCCTGTTTCTATTTAAAAAAAGGGTCCCCGATCAAGCAGATAAACTAATTCGGGAAATCGTTTATCCGCTGTGGGACATTGGTCTTGATGTTGGTTACGCCACCCGATCCTTAAAGGAGTGCTTGGTGCTGGCATCCAAAGATTTTGAGGTGTTTACCCCGATTCTGGATGCACGCTTCATCTGCGGCTGGTCCCTCATCTACTCTGAACTCATGGATCAATTGCGGCAAAAGCTCATCAGCAAAAAATCCCGCACCATTATTAACTGGCTGGTTGAAAAAAATAAAATGCGGCATGCTCAATACGGTGATTCGGCTTACCTACTAGAACCCAACCTAAAGGAAGGACAGGGAGGGTTGAGAGACTATCATACCATGCTGTGGATCGGCCAGATCGAATTTGATATTAAGCAGCCCAGAGATCTTGAATATCTGGGGTTGCTCTCCCATGAAGAATACCAGTCGTTACGCCGATGCCTTCGTTTTATCTGGGACGTGCGCAACCGCACGCATCACCTGTGCGGCCGCAAATGTGATCAATTGAACTTCGAAAATCAGCTTAAGCTGGCGGATATATTGAAATATAGGAAAATAAAATATCAGCAACCGGTCGAAAGATTTCTGGGTGAGCTTCACGGACGGATGGAGCAGTTGAAGCAGCAGCACCTCATGTTTCTTCATGACCTGGGTTTTGAAAAGAAACGCAAACGGAGAAGAAAATCAAAAAAATCGAGCAATGTGCCGGGCCTGGAGGTTATCAGCTGGGGAATGTTGAGTTTCAGGTCTTCTGAGAAGATAATGGAATCACCGATTCTTTTAATGAAAATTTTTGAAGAAAGCGCACGCTTAAAAATTCCTTTAAGCGCTGAAGCCAAGCGACTGGTCAAAGAATTTTCCTATCTCGTGGACAATAAGTTTCGCAGTTCAAAAACCATTGTTGAATCTTTCGAACGTATTCTGGTAACCGTGGCACCCACTTTCAATGTTTTAAATGAGATGCTGAACACCGGTTTTCTGGTGCGGTTTATACCCGAATTCCGCAACGTCGTAAACCGTATCCAATATGATGAATATCATCTTTACCCGGTCGACAAACACTTGTTGAGAGCCGTTCAGACAGCCAAGAAATTCGGCTCTGCCCGAGACAGCAGTTTGGAACCGTTATGCGACATGATCTACGGTGAACTCAAAAACAAGAAGCTGGTCCTCTGGGCGGTGTTGCTTCACGATATCGGGAAAGGAGAATCCGAGGAGGACCATGCCAAAAAAGGTGGCGACATTGTTAGGAAAATCCTTGTCAGAATCGGGATGAAATCCGAGGATCTGGAAACAGTCGTTTTTCTGGTCCATGAGCACCTTTTTCTAATAAAAACGGCCACCCGCAGAGATATTAACGACGAAGAAACCGCAATATTCTGCGCCCGAAGGATAAAAGATGTAAACCGCCTGAAAATGCTTTATCTGATGACCGTCGCCGATTCGATTGCAACCGGACCGATGGCCTGGAATGACTGGAAGGCCGCCCT
>JASFFJ010000282.1:0-9228 GCA_050124355.1 Desulfobacterales bacterium
TAAATGAGGCCTTTTCTGTAAGTAATGCAAAGACAAAGAAAGATCTTATTCATGAAGCCTTAAAAGAATTCATTCGCTTAAAAAAACGCAAAGATCTCACAGAACTGGCCGGGGCGGTCAAGTTTCACAAAAATTATAATCACAAAAGATTTCGAAAAAATTTCTCGTTTTAGGCCATTGCAAGAGAAGCGTTTTAAATTTCGCTAAATGTCTTCCTTATTACCTGGATTTTGCACGAGTTGGAGGCTTTCATAGGCAAGGCGTCTAAGGGTGACGTCGTAGTTCTTTACTTCGAACCCTTAGCAACGCAGCATATGAAAGCTTCCGGCTCGCCCGCAGGCTGAAAATTAATAAAATAAATCATCTATCGTGCTTTTACCAATTTGGTATTGTTTTTTATACAAATAAGAACCCTGTAGTTTATTAATTTTAAATTTTACTCAAACTTTTTATTAGTTTTCATGCAAGATTCAGGTATTGACTTTCATTTGCCGATAAGCGTCCAACGCACGGAGCGACCCACCTGCGACTGGATGGTCAGCATGAAAAATAATGCCGCGGCCAAACCCATTCCAGCGGCAATCATGAACATACCGCGCAAACCGAATAAATCGGCCAAAAATCCAAGTGAGACACCCGCCGAAATCACACCCATATCAAAAGCCCCATAAAAAAAACTGTACACCCGACCCCGGACTCGAGCATCGCTGTTATCAGCAATCAAGGCGGTCAATGCCGGCATGCAGATGGTAGAACCGATTCCGTAAAGCAGCGCGGCGGTAATCAGCATCGTTAGAGAGTCTACCTTAGCGATCACGACCACCGAAGCGATGATAATCAGAAACGAGTAGAAAAACATAGGACCGCGTCCATAAGTGTCCGCGAAATGAGCAATGAATAACCGGCCAATGACCATGGTGCCGGAAGCGACCATAAAAAACAACCCGACCTTCTGATCGCCCGCAATTTTCAATAAAAGCGGCAAGAAAGTGAAAAAACCACCGAAAATCTGTGCTTCGATGAAAAGAACCGCTGAGGCAACAATGACAATCCGGGTAAAAATTGCCTCTCTATACGTAATGGGTTTTTGTTCAGTGGGACTCCGATGCGGTTCGCGAATAAATAATATCATCAACAGACCGCCAAGGCCTACCAGCGAGCAGACTGCCAACAGGTAAGGCATGCCAAAACGGGTAAAAATCGCCACGCCGACCATGGGGCCCAGGGCCATGGAAAGAATGGAAGCGATACTCATATGACCCAGAATTTCGCCCCGGTGTCGAGGTGGGGCAATATCGGTGATCAACGTGGGCGAGGCCGTCGTAAAAAATGTGATGCCGGTGCCGTGAAAAAAGCGCACGCATAAAAGATAGATAAAAGAATTTGAAAGCAGATAGAGCGGAGGGGCAACGGTAAAAACCGCCAACCCGATGATTAAAGATAATTTACGGGTTTTGTGATCGGTGACCAGGCCGGCAACCGGGCGCAAAGCCAATACACCCAACGCAAATGCGCCGAGTACCGAACCGAGAGCAAGATGGGAATATCCTAATTCGGACAGATAGAGCGGCAACGTGGGCATTAGCAGCATCTCATTGAAAAAGAACAGCCCCGAAGCGACGAATAGAAAGAGCAAATTGAAATTTTTTAGAATATAGCGCATGGTGCCGGGCAGATTAACATAACCGGCATTTAATATCGAAAGATTATTTAGTTTCCATCCACAAATGGTCTTTTTGCCCAATCTCAGCGTCAATCTGCGCGCTTGCTTGGAATCATTCCAAACATTTTCTCAGGAGACTAACTCTGCATACATTTTAACCACGACATTTCCCCGCCCGCCGCAAGAAGGACCGGTATCGAAACATCCGCTTGTGTTAAACATGACCTCATTTGGATCACGCTCGTTCAAAAGGTTCTCTAAAAAAGCATTAGCATTCTGAAACAGCTTTTGAAATTTGGGATTCTTTTCAATCATTAACCAGTCGTCATCTTCAAGTTTCAGTCTTTTTCGGACTATTTTTGAGACTTGGCTTGCATCCATGTTGCCTCCTTGGGTAAGTTTTTCCATTATTCCGAAATTGTCTTTTTACACAAATTATTGGTTACTTTTCGATTATCTATGGCTCTTTAGTATTAGAAACATTGTTTAAGGAGAGCAAAATTTTACAAATTTCCTAAACACGAATTTTCTGAAAATTGAGGAATTTTATCTGATATGGAAAAAAAAGATCGCCGCAGGAGCAAAAGATGCAATGAAGATACGGGAATCTTATATTCATTTTTCAACCAAACCGAGCAGCATGCTGCGCTGGCTCGAAACTACAGCAGGTTTGGGATTTATTTTGAATCGGATAGACCTCTGTCCCTTGGCACAATTATTGTGATCAGGACACTGGACTGCGAAACCGACGACAATTTAGATGGCGGTAGTTTCGAAGGAGGGCCTGCTGCATATTACTGCAAAAATACTCAACCGCGTTCCGCAGAATGCCAGGAACTAAAAACGCTCGTTGTCGCAGAGGTCAACCGCTGTGAGAACTGTAAAGACCTGGAAAGAAAAAACTATGGCATCGGTGTAAATTTTGTCAACCCTGCTGTATAGTTCATGGTCTCAAATTATGGCGCACGATGTTTTCTATTTGCATAGGTGAACAGAGTGGTGCAGGGTCGGGCGAAGGACTATGTTGCAGTGGAGACATCATGCAAACAATTTCTCATTGGATGTGTAGGGTGGGATGGCAAGTCTTTTCTCTCCACGTTGCCATATTGTTACAAATTGGCAGAAGCAATATATAATTTGAGATTTTATGGATGTCGATTGCTAACCAAGCCTTTTCCCGGCTTTTCATTCACGTGAGTCATTCATTTTATATTTGTAAGCGCAATCTACAAGCAATAATGTATAAAGAGGATTGTGGACTGATAGCCGTTATGTTGTTCTAGCCGCAACGTAAAATTTTGGGGCAGGCTTAAAATTATAGGTTGGGATGTTAAATTTGCAGTTTCCATGCCGTCATGAAATTTTAGATTGGCAAAAGCATTCTAACATTTGATGTTTCATGGATGTCGAATTCTAATCCTCAACTATCCTACATTCTCTTCACTTAAGTCACTTATTGTATATTTGGAACCACAATCTAAACGCAGCAATCGAACAAGAGGATTATGGACTGAAGTCCAAAATTCATCCAAAGTGTAGATTTCGCATTCCTAATCTACAATTTTCGAACAAACAATTCCAAAGAACCATTTTAAAATCTTTACGGCAACCAGCTTTCGATAAGCGACTTGTTCTGCCTGATAAAACGCAAGGCATTTTCATAAGGATACATGTCTTGATCGGCATGAATCCAAATCAATAGTTGACTCATCTCTTCAGGGCTCCATTTAAACACGTCTAAAAATTGGTAAACCTCGGGCATATCCTGCTGAAGGCCTTTACGGGCAATGGTGCTGATGTGCTGCTCACCGCCATAGATATTTTTGGGGTCTTCTAAAAACTTCAGCGGCCAGCGGGTGAATTTCCAATGCGGCACCCAACCTGTAACCACGATCCAGCGGTGCTTTCGAACCGCATGGGAAAATTCCGCAAGCATGGAGACTTCGCTTCCGCTTACCAATCTGAGATTATGCAGTCCGTATACCTGGATGGCGTCACGTGTCTTTCTCATGATTCCGGCTTCCGGATCTATTCCAATTATCTTATGGTTGAATTTTTTTGCATAGTCCTTGAGCTCAGGAATGGAATCCACTGTGACATAAGGCTTATTGGGCACCCCTGTGGCTGCTATTTGCCTGCTAATCACCACATCCGGGACAACTAGACCGATGCGAGCGCCTTTCAGGTTTGGACCGAGATTGACGACCCGGTTTTGATATTCCTCGTAAAAATGGGATTGAGATACCGGCAGCCATGCTGACAGCATCGCATCAACCTCGCCATCCGCCACAGCCTGCCACATTTCGTCGGCATTCATGGGACGTATCTCACAATTGTACCCCATTTTTTCTTGCAGAACAGCCTGGACTAAATTTGTGCTGGCTATGGATGACGACCATTCCACATAGGCAAGCTTCACGGTATCCTTGGCTGGAGCAGAAGGCAGAAAGCAGACTGTCATCATGCTTCCAAAAAAAAGACCAACCGCCACTCTGAAAATACGTCTTTTAGACATGGAAAATCCCCTCTTTATTAAACCCCTTTTCGTTTCTGACCGACAGCTTCTATTTGTTCAGCTTTTACGCTTGGATTGAATATAGTCTTGTAGTTCTTTTTCTACAGCCGAATCCGTCTCCGGCTTTTCATAGTCTTGAAGGCGTTTTTGCACATATTTTGAGGCAATCGCCACGATTTCCGGCCTGCCGCTGTCCACCCAATTTGAGTAAGAAGTGCGTTGAGCCAAGTTGGGCATGAAAAATTCGGTTCTACACCTGTCGAGAGTGGCCTGGTCATACAGGAAAGTTCCGGTCTCCGCATTTCGATGGATCACATCCAGACCCAAAGTTTCGTCGGTTATCTCTATAGGTTGAAGAGCGCGTTTCACGAATCCACCGATTTCTTCATCAATCACAAACTTCTCGAAGCTCATGGCTGTGTAGGTTCCCAAAATGCCGCACGCCTGATGCATGTAGTGCACCCCGGAGACCATGCTTAAGGCAATGGCCATGGCCGATTCGGCCCCGGCTTGGATGTCCGGTGTCAAAGCATCCGTCAGTCCTCCTCCGTACCGGCAAGGAATCCCGTAAAACTGGGCCATCTGGGTGGATACGCTCATGAATTGGATCAGTTCCGGAGTGCCGATGACCGACGATCCAAGGCGGAGGTCCGCCGAACTGGATGTGCCACCGAAAACACAGGGCGCGCCGGGTCTAGCCAATTGGGCCAGAACGATGCCTGCCAGGCTTTCGGACATCTCCGTTACAATCGCGCCAGCTAAAGTGACGGGTCCGCTGATGCCGGCTAAGACCATGCTGGAAATTAACAGGGCCTGTCCCTGCCTGGCGAATTCAATCAAACCACCGGCGGCTTCCGGGGTGTAGGTTAGTGGTGATAGGGGATTTACCGACACAATAGATACTGGTTTTTCGGTCACAGCCTCTTTGTTTCCCCACACGATGGCCGCTATTTCGGCTGTTTCTAAAGCGTTTTCCCGGGTACAGGCATTGGTTGTCAATGGCATGTCCGTCAGGGTGAAGCACGAGGCCAACATCTCGGCCGTGGCGGTCTTAGCTGGCAAATCCTCGGGGATTACCATCGAGCTGGCAGCCATGTCCAGATGGGGTGACGTTTGGGCGAGTTTGCAGAAATGGTCGCAATCCTCACTCGTGGCCGATCTGCGGATGCCCTGGGCATCGATAACAAAGGGGGCGCCCCAGCCGGGACTGAGGACCGTCTGATTTCCGCCGATTGTTACCGATTTTTCTGGGTTTCTGGCTTGAATGGTAAATTCATGCGGAACGGTTTTCAAAGCATCCATAACCTGTTTTTCTGTAAAAAAAACCTTTTCCCCATCAACCTGAAAACCGTTTTGTTGAAAAATTTGGATGGCTTCCGGCTCATGGAAAACAATCCCCTCCGTAGCCAGAATTTGCATACAGCTGTTGTGCAAGCGTTCCATCTGAGATCTGTCCAGATTGTGAAGTCTGTTAAGCATTGATACACTCCTTTCTATTGAATGACTGTATTCATATCTGTGCCAGATTATGGAAAAAACCCCGTCTGAACTTTAATGGCGTATCAGGAGCGTTCCGTCGCGGTAGATTTTGCATAATCCAACTGTATTTTTTCATGTTTTGTAGGTTCTTTCTTTAATCCTTTTACTAAAGAAACCATCATAGCAATCATCACAATAGAGTAGGGAAGACCTGCAATAATGGTTGCGGACTGGACGGCTTTGAGTCCTCCGCCTACCAGCAGTACGATGGATAATGCACCCATGATAATACCCCAGATGATTTTCATTCCTGCTTTAGGTTCCAGTTCGCCTTTGGACATAACCATGGCCACCAGGAAAGCCCCCGAGTCGGCAGATGTAATGAGGAATGTAATGAGATCGACGAAGATTACAATGCTCGCAATGTAGCCCAAGGGGTAAGCCTGCAGCAACGTAAAAATGCCTGAACCGTAGTCGGCGGAAACCGCTTCCCACAACTTGACGACCCCATTCATTTCGGCATATATGGACGACCCGCCGAAAGACACGAAACAGACCATCAGCACGGCGGTGGGGATGAATATCCCGCCAATTACATATTCTCGAATCGTTCTTCCCCTGGAAATACGTGCAATAAATCCGCCGACAAATGGCGTCCATGCCACCCAGAAAGCCCAGTAAAAAACAGTCCACCATCCCAGCCACTCGGTCTTTTCCACAGGATCCGTCCAGAAACTCATAAAGATAAAATTTTGAAAATAATGTCCAATTGAGTTGCTTAGCAAATCGATTAAAAATCGCGTGGGACCAAGAAGAAAAACGTAGATGACCACAAGAATTGCCAAAAGGATGTTGATGTTGCTTAAATATTTTATGCCCCGCTGCAATCCGGACACTGCAGAAGAGATGTAGGCTGCGACGAAAAGGGCCAAAACAAGGACCGTAACCCCTGTTGTCATTTCAATACCGGTGACGTGGGTGATGCCAAAATTTATTGACAGAATTCCCAGTCCCATCATGGTCGTAACCCCGCCTATACTGGCAAATGCAGCCAGAAAGTTGACGACTCTTCCCCAAAATCCATAGATCCTGTCACCCAAAAGGCCGTAAAGGCCGGTAGCCATGGTCATCGGCTGGCCGAGTCTGAAGGAAAAGTAGGCGATCCCAAGTCCGCCGGCGACGTACATTGACCACGGATGCAATCCCCAGTGAAGATAACTGATTTGCATAGCAACTGAGGCTGCTTCAGGTGTGGCGGGTTCTGCGAGGTACGGTGTTTTCATGTAGTGGTTCAAT
This sequence comes from Desulfobacterales bacterium, assembly GCA_050124355.1. Classification (GTDB taxonomy): domain Bacteria; phylum Desulfobacterota; class Desulfobacteria; order Desulfobacterales; family JAFDCJ01; genus JAFDCJ01. The sequence goes on from JASFFJ010000282.1 coordinate 6,954, forward strand.
GGCTCGGCCACGCCCCAGAAAATAAATCCTAATCCGATGCCGCAGCTGAAGAGCATTGCAAACCATGACAGGTTGCTGTATTCCGGCTCCTCATGGTCCTGACCGAGCTTGATATGTCCATACGGGCCGAATGCGCACCAAAGCGAAAAGATCAGGCATGAAACGGCAAAAATGGAGTAATATCCGCCAAAATTCGTAGAAATGACCCCCTGAAGTTGATTGAGTGTGCCAACCAGTGCTTCCGTCCGAAAGATGCCCATCCACACGACGCCTAAAAATAAAATGATATTGAACAAAAACAAAGGATAGTCAACGTTTCCTAAAAGTTTTTTAAACATGTGAACATCCTTTTCGTCTTCATTGTTGATGTATCCCCGATTACACAAGAATCCGTGTTGATTTCTACGTCCCTTTATTTTTTTTAACATTTATTGATGCGTCCGGGTCTTATCCGGGTCATAAAAAGGAATCCGAGCCACTGTTGCCGCACACGCCACACCTTCGCCCGCAACCTGCAGTTTGGTGCCCTCCGCCGCTGCTTCAGGTTTCAGATGCACCAGCGCCAGAGATTTTTTCATGCGGTGAGAATATGCCGGGCTGTTGACCACGCCGACTTCCTGGCCGTCGAGCTGCAGCTTTTCTCCGCCCGCGAGCATATCATCGATGTCCGCCACAATACCCGCAAACAGAAAGCGTTCTTTTCCTTCAGACGCGAGAGCGGCCTCTTTTCCACGAAAATCACCTTTGCTGCGGTTGACAGCCCAGCCCAGGCCGACTTCCCACGGCGTGTGCTCCGTGGTCATATCATAACCGTAAAAAAGCAACGCAGCTTCAACCCGAACTTTGTCCAGGCTGGTAAAGGAGCACGGTATGACCCCCATATCTTTCCCATGGCTGAGAATCTTGTCCCAGATGTCACATACGACATTGGCAACTGTAAAAATTTCGTAGCCCCGTTCGCCCGAGTATCCCGTGCGGGAGATAATGCAGGGGTGACCGAACAATTCGGTTTTTTGTTGGTGAAAATATTTCAAGGCCGGGAGATCGATGGGGGTGTGTGGGTTTAACAGATCCAACGCCTTGGGCCCCTGCAGGGAGATATCGTGAAGATCGTCGTCGAACTCGATGGTGACGTTTTTACCGCTGGATGATTCTTGCAGCCGCTCCATGGTTTCACCGCCTCCGTGTACCACCAAATACTCGTTGTTACCCATATTGGCAATAATGGCATCGTCACAAACCGTTCCTTCATCGGTCAGAATCGCGCCGTATGCCGACTGGCCGGGCACGATTTTCGTCATATCCCGGGTGATGATATGGTCCACCACCGCCTCGGCTTCCGGACCTTTCACATGAATTTTCTTTAGCCCCGACATGTCGAAAAGTCCTGCCGTTTCGCGAATGGCGTCATGTTCGTCGCAGGGATCGGTGCTATAACTCCACGCGGTACCCATACCATTCCAGTCTTCCAGATTGGACCCTAGTTCCCGATGCCGACTAGCCAGTGCGGAAGTTCTTGTGCTTTCAGTCATTTTTTTCTCCTTTAACTTTCATGGGTTTGTTTCATATTGCGGTAAGTTAGAATATACAACCGACTATTGATTAATTTTCTTTGGATATCTTTTCTCAGCCCTTTCACCAGCGAAACTATTATGGCAATCATCACCACTACAAAGGGGAGTACACAAGCAATCGATGCGGTCTGCAGTGCCTTGTGGCCATCGGTTTGCAGCAGAAATCGATGATGAATTGTAGGCCGTCATGATGGACAAAAAGACGCCGATGATGACACCGGAGGTCATTTCAATCCCAGTAATATGGGCCATGCTAATTTTATTGGAAAGAATCCCCAGATTTAGGGCCATTCTGATGCCGGCGATGGTGGCAAATGCAGTAACAAGATTAGTGATTTTACTCCAGCAGCTTTTTTCGGTGTCCTGGCCCAGAATACCATACACGGATGTTGCGATGGTCATGGGTTACTGGTGTTTGAATTAATAGCATGCAATTCCCAAGTTCCCAGTCCCACATCCACTAGCCCGAAGAATTAGCAAGGCAGCTATTCCATGTCAAGATAATAAAATTTTCGAATTTAAATAGACCCGATCCATCATCTGAAGTCTTATTATAACCCAACCCGGATAAACCGGAATTGAAGATTGAAGAATGAACATTGAAGATTTATGGATGTCGCTTCGCTCCGTCGTTTTTATGATAGTTTTTATTGAAATTGATCCACTGGAAACGAGCTTGAATATTTAATCTTCAATCGAAA
>JASFFJ010000283.1:0-9221 GCA_050124355.1 Desulfobacterales bacterium
TTTTGAATCGATCCAATCCGGCAAGTATCGGTTTTTCCTCTATCGGCGGGATGCTTCGCTCGATTACTCCCGCCGATCCTTTCAGCATGCATTTGAAATTAGACAGCAAGGGACAGCCGGTGACGGCGCCCATCGCGCCCGGGATCGTTGAAACCGTGTCTATCGAAAATATGCAATTGATGGCACCCGGCCAAGAAGTGGATATCGTCTTCAATCCTTGTGTGTTGGCGCTGGATGGTGAACGCGAAATAGAAATCAAGCGGGGACAGCCGGCGGCCATTCGCCTTGGGACAAACGGTCCTTTGGTTGTGGATGTGGAGCGGACCATGGCAGTTGCCATGCAGAATAGAATCCTTGCTCCGCAGTATGTCAAAAAGCCGGTAGGATTCCAAAACGTGGCGGATGGATTTAAAAACATTGAACCCAACTGAAAGGAGGTTTTCGATGGATTTATCAATAAATGGGAAGGTAGCCTTGATTACAGGAGCCAGCCGGGGTATCGGCAAATCCTGCGCGCAGGTCCTGTCACAGGAAGGATGCAATTTGACCATATGCGCCCGCGGAAAGCAGCGCTTGGAGGAGACTGCCGAAACGCTCAAAGCCGAAGGCATAGAAGTTCTTGCGATCCAGGCCGACATCACCAAACCGCAAGAGGTTGACAGTTTTGTGACCCAGGCTGTCGAAAAGTTTGGTCGCATTGACATCTTGGTTAATAACGCTGGAACAGGACGGCTGAGTGACCTGATGGAGCTTCCCGAAGAGGAGTTCCGCTACAATATGGATCTTATGCTCTTCGGCCTGATTCGCTGTTGCAAAGCCGCAGTGGTCCATATGCGCGAACAAAAATGGGGTCGCATTATTAACATTTCATCGATATTCGGCAAGCAGCCGGGCGGATTGGTCGACTACGATGCGATTAAAGCGGCAGCCATCATGTTTACCAAGGATTTGGCCAACTATGCTGCCAAAGACAACATTTTAGTAAACGCCGTCTGTCCCGGACCGATCCGAACACCCCTCTGGGAGGACTCCGGTCAATTGGGAGATCAACTGGGACAAATGCTGAACATGTCAGGCCCGGAAGCCATCAAATGGTTTGCCGAGCAGAACATCCCTTTGGGGCACCATGGCGATCCGGAGGATGTTGCCAATCTGGTGGCTTTTCTGGCGTCGGACAGAGCCAAGTTCATTACCGGCCAGGCCATCAATGTGGATGGGGGAATGGTCAAAAGTACGATTTGATTTTGGCTTTCGCTGAACTTGTCAGAAGCCTTATACCTACCGACTTCCGATTCCCTGAGCCAGAAGAGTGGTATCCGGCTGCGCCACCTGCTACCTAAGGTATTTTAGCTGCAAGTTCGACTGCTTGCCGTGGCCCGACCCCCGTGCCTATCTACAAAATTTTTAGTGAAAATAAGCGTAAATTCAAGATGCAATAGAGTTTATCAAAAATAAATAGAACGATAATTTAAAAAAAGGTAATATCGACGCCTTCTATTTTGGTTTTAGAACCGAGATAAAAAATTAAATTCAGAACGATTCGCCCAAATTCAGTTTTATTGACGCGATTTCTGAAATTTTTGTCGCATCCGATTTTACGACATATCAGAAGTTCTGAATTTACTTGTCATGCGCTTTGGCGTAATCAACGATCCTCTGGATTTTGGGTTCCGAGCGTCCGCCGGGCTCATACTCAGCCTTCATCCAAATGCTCACCAAGCTCTTGGCCAGTTCCACGCCGGTAACCTGCTCACCCAGGGTCATGATATTGACGTTATTGCTTTTGATCGAGCGGTCGGTGGAATAGGCATCCGAACAGAGGGCAGCATACGCACCGGGGACCTTGTTGGCCGCGATACACATGCCGATGCCGGTACCACACATCAAGATGCCGCGGTCATTTTTGCCGGATGCTACGGCTTCAGCCACATCAATGGCCACATTGGCGTAAATTGGATCATCACTGCCGTAATCTTCACATTCATATCCCAACTCGGCCAGATGGCTGATAATTGCCGCTTTCAGCCCTGCCGCATTGGGGTCACAACCGATTGCTATTTTTTTCATGTCCGTCTTCTCCAATGTTATCGTTACTAAATTCAGAACTACTAATAATTTTTCTACAATTTTTGTAGGTTCCTTTGCTGGATAGGTCTCCCGAGAAGCTTTACCGACTGAAGTCAGGAGCCCTGATATTTAATACGTTGGTTTTACATGACTAATTATTAAATGGCAATAGGCTTGTCGGTTCACCGATTAGACGGTGTGCCGGCCTGAGATGAATTCTAGCTGTCTTAAAAACTGATAAATTGGTCTACCGGTGAAATCGGCTTAACCGGCTAACACCTGTTTCACAAAATCGACGGAACCTGTCATTACTTCCCGAATTTCTGCCAGATCGACGGGCTGTGACGCCCTTCGGGGGGAAGCATCCGGGGCCCGCCGGATCCTTAACGGGATCTCAAGCGATATGGGCACCGGCGCCGACAAGACGGCCAGTTCTTTTAAAATTTTTTGATAATCGATGGTACCCCGACCAATTTCTGTGAAATACCATCCAGCGTCATCGGAGGCAACATCTTTTATATGATAATGGACCGCGCATTCGCGCACAAATTTATAGTCTTCTTCCGGTCGTAATTTTTCAAAACAATGGGACAAAAGATTACCGAAGTCATAATTTACTTTCACATTTTCCTGACCGATTTCTTCGATTAGATTTGCTGCCGACGCACCAGAATCCATCACATTGGCTTTGCCGTCTCCCGGGTTTTCAAGAACAATTACCATTTCTAACTCTGCCGCTGATTGTCCCAATTCCTTAATATTCTGCATGAATTGGCTTTTGTTCTGCAGCGGGGCGGCGTTTGTCACGATATATTTCGAGCCGAGTTTTTTGGCAAATGTCATGCGATTTTTAAATACCTCAATAATCCCGTCCCGGGACAGGTCCACATGGGATGAAAAGGACAGGCTCCTTAAATTTTGCTCGGCCAGCAGACACATGATTTTGGCGGCATTGTCGTCGTTAAAATAGTCTTCGGTGAAGGGATCGGTGTAGCCTTCAATGAACGCAATTTCAACCAGATCGACACCGGCCCGGGAGATTTCCTTGAAGGCGGTCGCCAAATCATAGCCGTCGTAGGCGGCCGTGCTGATTAGAATCGGATTTTTCATGATTTGCTTTTCTTTAATTGGTTAGCCACAAAGGCTCTAAGCCACTAAGGTTATAAAACTTATTTTGATACCGGTAATGGATATTAGGTGCGTTTTAACAGAAAAATTTAATCTTCATATTCTTTCTTGGTGCCTTTGCGTCTTCGTGGCAGACTTGTTATTTTGCAGATCTTCTGGGAGTCCGGCCATTACTTTAGGGAAAATAGATTGTTTTCAATGAATTGCCAGGTTTTCAAGTAATCGTCGCCGGAAATCAGGCGTTCAAATTCCGCGGTGTCGATCTGCTCCAGCAGCCGCCAGATCTTGTTGGAAATGCGGCTGTTGGCTTCAAAGGTTCCGATGATATCCCAGCGCGTGGGTGAGGTGTCCGAAGTCATATAGTCCCGGTAGTCGTATTTCTTCAGATAGTATAGAAACTCGATATATTCCAGGAAATGCTTGGTCCCGCAGAAATAGTCCCAATCCCACTTGCCGTCGTTGTCGTTGATATGGATGTAGGCCTTGTAGGGACTTTCGGCCAGCATCACAAAGGCTTCGGCCGGATTTTCATTGCCGTACATGGAATGTCCGAAGTCCAGGGTGATGCCCATGTCTTTGTTTTGAATGTCGTTGAGCAGACACAGGGCTTTGGCCGCCGTGTCGACAAAACAGCGGCCCCTGGTTTCACTGGGTTTGTATTCGACGAAAAGCGGGACCTCCGGCCGGTGGGCCCCGGCTTCGCCGAAGGTATCCACCAGGTATTTCCAGGTGCGGGCATAGTCATACTGAAAGGAAAATTCGTAGCCGTCACCCAGCGGGCAGCAGGTGACCTTGTCGGCACCGATGCCGGCGGCAAAATCTTTGGCTTCCTTGATAAAGCGTACCGCTTTATCACGAATGTCCTTATCGTGGGAAGTTAAGCCGCCATTGCGAAATTCAGGCTCGGCCTTCACATTCACATTGACGGCCGCAACCTTTAAATTATGTTTTTTCAGAAGCTCGGTGGTTTCCTGCGGATCGTTGACTTCGTAGGGATAAACGATTTCGACGCCGTCGTAGCCATCAATTCCAGTCATCAGCTCGAACTTTTGATCCAAATTCAGCGGCCGGTTATATTCGTGAAAGCGATCCTTGGTTTTGGATAAAAAGCCCGTGATAATGGCCATATTCAACATAAAATCCTCCTATTTACTGGGATAGACTATTTATCCCAAATCTTTGTTTAATCTCTCCGGGTCTAATTCCCCGCAGCTTTCTGCGCTAAAAAACTAGTTAAATTCAAAATGTATGATACTCCCCGGCTTGCCGCGGAGAGATTTCATTTTATTTCACTCTTTTGACCCAATTAATATCGTGCAAATTTGTTAAGGTATTGCGTAGGACCCAACGCTAGTCATCCGGTATTATATTAGATTTACGGAATCTACGTGGCAGAAGCTTATCCAGCAATTTATCTTTTAGGCTTTTAAATAATGGAAACTGACTGAGCACGGTCCAGACAATAACCAGAAAGAGCACCAAAGCCACCGGGCGGGTGAAAACCGGCAGGAAGCTTCCCTGGGAAACCATCAGGGCTCTTCTCAGATTTTCGTCGGCCATGGGACCCAGAATAACACCGATTACCAGAGGGGCGATGGGATACCCCATCTCGATCAGAAAATAACTGATAATACCCACCGGCAGCATGAGGTACAGGTTGAATATATTCATCCCCAGGGCATAGGAGCCAATGATGCACAAAACACCGATAATCGGCATAAAAATCTGGGTCGGGATGCGCAATACCTTGACAACCTGTTTGGCCAGCAACATGCCGATCACCCACATCGCCATGGAGGCCAATAGCAGAATCGCAGCGACCTCAATGATGAAATTGGGGTGTTCGAAGGTAATCATGGGTCCCGGAGTGATCCCGTGCAGCATGAGGGCCCCAAGCAACATGGCGGCCGGGGGACTGCCAGGAATGCCCAGGTTTAAAAGTGGAATCATGGCGCCGCCGACACAAGCATTGTTGGCCACTTCGGTGGAAAGAACGGCGGTGATTTCTCCTTTACCGTAGCGCTCAGGGTGTTTGGAGGTATTTTTGGCAGCGCCGTAAGACACCCAGGCAGCGATGTCTTCCCCGATGCCCGGCACGGAGCCAATCCCGACACCGATCAGGGCTGAACGGATAATTCTGGGAATATTTCTGACGATCGTACCAAATTCCGGCAGGATGCGCTGGAATTTCTGGGTTTCGCCGATCTGAAACCGATCCTTGAGGACCGATATGATTTGGGGGATACCGAAAGCGCCGATTAATACGGGTACCACCTCGACGCCGCTGTCCAATTCGGGAATTCCAAATGTAAATCGCGGATAAAATTGCAGCATATCACGACCGACACACGCCAGAAACAGTCCTAAAAACCCGGCGATCCAGCCCTTGATGACCAGATCCGGGCTGGTCAGGGTACCACTGATCAGAATCCCGAAAAATGCCAGTAGAAAAAATTCAAATGATGTAAACTGGAGTGCAAAAAATGATATCAACGGAGAAATGCTAACCAGAAACAGCATGCTGATAATCGTTCCAATGGCCGATGAGGTAGTGGTCAGACCGATGGCCCGACCGCCTTCGCCTTTTTGGGCCAGGGGGTATCCATCCAGGGCGGTGGCCGCCGAAGCCGCCGTGCCGGGAATATTGATTAAAATGGATGCATAGGATCCGCCGTAGGTCCCGCCGACATAGATGGCCAGCAGACAAATCATGGCGGTGGCCGTGTCCATTCCATATGTCATAGCGGTTAATAGGGCGACACCCAGCGTGGATGTCAGCCCCGGCATCGCTCCGAACATAATTCCCAGAATAACGGAGCCGAATAAAATCGCAATGTGAACCGGGTCTGATGCAAGATGCAATACTGTCTGGAAATAGAACCCGATGCGTTCGAGAATGGCCATTTGGTGTTTTTCCCCTCAAAATTCAGAACTACTGATGAGTCGTAAAATCTGATGCAACGGAAATTTCTATAACCGCGCCAATAAAACTCAAGTTTGAGGATTCGTTCTGAATTTTATGTATTATTTTTGACTGAAGCTGCTGCATCTTGAATCTACGTTTATACTTGCTGCATTTTTTATTGGTTCTTTTGAAATCAAGACCTCTTGAAAAGTTTTCCTGACTGGGGTCAGGAGTCCTGAAATTACGCTTCATAATTTTTTATTTGCGTTGCTGTGATTTATTCGAGAAACTCGAGGTACCAGAAATAATCCATAACGGTCACGACCAGCCCTTCAGCCGGCATCGGCACCAGGAGAAAGTATTTAAAGATCATGCCAACGACGACTGGCGAGACGATGGCGACGATCATTGCGGTCCGGTATTTTTTGCGCAGCTCGGCATTATTGCGAATCAACCTCCATGCATATAGACAATATGCGATAATAAAACAAAGAACCAGAATATCAGCCGGGAACGGTACAATTTTTCCCAACTGTTGATTCATTCCAAGTGAAAAGTAAATGATTAACACAAAGACACCCGCCAGGTGGATGAAAAAAAGTTTTTTAAGCAGCTCGGCACCATCTAAGTAAAAAGAGGTAATGAACACTGTCAGGAAAAGGACGGCACTCAAAAAGAAATCAATGCGGGGTATGTTCAAATAGACAAACGATAAAAGTAAAACAGCGATTGAGTAAAAGCGAAGATTGGGTATGGAGTTTAAAAATTGTAAAAGCGCTTTACTCGATAACCAACGGGCCGTTTCGGCAAATGCTTTGACACCGATTGTCTTGAGTGCGGTTCGGCATAGCAGTCCTCCCAACAGCATTATCATACAGCCGACGAACAGCGGAAAAATCGCCGGCGACACATACCAGACATTCTGAACACCGCCCCAGCTGTCTTTCATCGGCATCTTCAATGCCTGTAGCACCACCCACAAGCCGAATAAAAATATGCCGGCACCGGAATATACATCTGCCTTGCGGAGGTTTTCTTTTTCCAGCATGATAACGACCCTCTGGTGATTAGTTATGGGTTATTCATTATTTTTCGGGGTTGGCCCTAACATCAGCCACTGCTTAATTGTAGGTTGGGTTGAGTATTTCGATATCGATTGTTGGGTTTCGTTTCTCTACCCAACCTACTCGTCAGCCATTTTAAGCCACCACCGAAACCCAACAAAAAGGCCTAATAACAACAACCAAGCCGGGTGCCGGTTCGTACCCGGCTTGGTTCAGACTGCAAACTTTATGGTTTAGGAATATTGAGAGTAGCCGGATCGACCTTGGCGGCGCCAAGCTCCCACAAGGTCCAGGCAAAATTTGATTCGAGGGCATCGAATACTGCTTTTGACTCCGCTCCGGTTTTGCCGGACAGCAAGTAATAATTCTCTTTGGCCCAGGTTTGCACTTTTTCGGTGGCCATCGCCTTGTTGAAGGCATCCACTAAAACAGCTTTGTTCTCGGCCGGGACGTCTGTTGGAACTGCAAAACCGATGGCTTGAGAAATCGGCAGGTATTTTGACAGCCCGGGGTAAGAATCAAAAGAAGATGGGATCGTTCCCAATCCTTCAACATCAAAGGATTCCGGAATTAACATTCCCAGGGCTCTCAATTTGCCGCCGCGCAACAGTTGCTGTTGTTCGGCCAGGGAGGTGACGACCACGGATACTTCACCGGCCATGGCCGCGTTCTGGCTGGGGGCAGAGCCTTTGTAGGGGATGAAGTTGAATTTGGCACCGGAGCCGTTTTCAACCGCCAACAGGTTGAGATGGTGAATCGAACCGGCACCACTGGCAGCCGCTTTGATGCTCTTCGGGTTCGCTTTGGCCGCTTCAATCAGGTCTTTGAGCGTCTTATAGGGTGTATCGGGCGTCACCGAGATAATATCCGGTGAACCGCCAACGATAAAAACATCCCAAACATCAAATTTCTTATCCCAACCGCCCTGGACGCCGGCGGTGACATTGGACTCAGATAGACCGGTCAATGTGTATCCGTCATGTTTTCGAGAATAGCCGAAGTTCATACCGACCGAACCGGCGACTCCCCCGGTTTTATTGATAACATTAATGTTGACCCCCAAGATATTGGCCATTTCAGCGCTGATGATGCGGTTGCAGGTATCGGTTCCGCCGCCGGCTCCCCAAACCACGACATTGGTGATGTCTCTTTTCGGAAAATCTTTGGCAACAGCCCCTGTGGTAACGGCCAGAAGTACTACCAAACAAAAAATTAGTATCTTTTTCATTGCAAACCCTCCTCTTGTATTGTTATGTTTTGATTACAGGACCATACAGCCCCCCGTTGATTATAGCCAGATACAGTTGTTTTATTTCTGACTCGCATCCCCCCTTTCATATTCCTTTATTTGCCTCCCCGTTTAGCTCCTCTTTAAGATGAGCGAGAGACTTTTTGAAATGCTGACGCATTAAATTTTCGGCGGCCTCGGAATCCCTGACTTTAATGGCCTCGATCACCGCCAGATGCTCTTGAATGGTTTCATTGGGTGGTCTGACCAGGCCTTCGGACTGCAGAACTTGATAGCTGAAGCTGATGATATTGGTAGTCAGCAATATACTCTTTAAAAATTCTTTGGCACCGACATCGATAACGAAATTATGAAATCGCCGGTCTTCGCGGGCATATCCTTTGTAATTTGAAATATTTTTCTGATCGGCAAAAGGCTGGAAAAAGCTAGTTAGTTTTTTTATCTGGGAGTCGGTAATTCTGGAGGCCGCCCGCCTGGCGGCGAGGCCCTCCAGGACTTCACGCAACTCGAAAATGTAAACCATCTCCTCTTTGCTGAATAGCCGTACAAAAAAGCCTCTGCGCGGTACGGATTCCACCAATTTTTCTTGTTCGAGAAATTTCAGGGCGCTGATTAATGGTGTGCGGCTGATTCCCAGATCCCGCGCCAATTTTTCCTGGGGGATTTTTTGACCGGGTAGCAACTTGCGTTCAATGATCAGGTCTTTAAGAATCGAGTAGGCCTTCTGATCGAGATTCTCATGTTCTGCACCTAAATTTATCATTCCATAAACTCTCTTGATTTATAGCAATCAATTGCGTTAATTTAG
>JASFFJ010000284.1:0-9210 GCA_050124355.1 Desulfobacterales bacterium
GGTGGGTATCGGCTTTATGGCTTTTGAATTGTATAAAAGTTACAAGGATAATATTGAAAATGAGCCGGCCTACCAGGAAATGATGATCCTTCAGGCAGAACTGGAAAAATGGACAAGTGCCATCTCATGTATCGGCAGTGAACCGGCCGAGGAAAAGGAATTTGGTTCCTTTGAGGATGGGGGTGCCATCAATTCTCTATATCGCAAAAAGGTAATCAAAGGTGAGGGGGTTCGAGCCGCGAATCCCAAAGAGGCCTATGCATTACTTGGAAGATCGATGAATTATATTCGCCAGACTGAAAATCTATTGGGAGATGCCGAATTCGAAGAAAAAAAGAACGCCCTTGTTTCACAATTAAGAAAATTACAACTACAAATAAATGACGCCGAGGATTACCGGCCGATTCAAAAAAAGCTGACCCAAATTGTCGCTGAGATCAGACCCATCGCCGGGGGATATACAGCACGGGTTTATGACTGCAGCCGGGAGATTCAAAAAACCCTGGGATCAAATGCCGCCTGGGCGGCCGTCTCGATGGCCACCCTGGGTCTGGTGAAGAAACCACAGAAGTAGATAGAATAATGTTTTGGTCATTGAATATTGAAATTTGTGATTTTTTTGGCATTTGGTGTTTGAGATTTGGAATTTTATCGTCTTATAAAACCTTTAGACGCAACTGGTTTAGAATTTACTTCGACGTTACCCAGTATCCCTATCAATTACCCTTGAAAATATGCCATCCGATTCATAATCTGGTAAATCGAAACTGGGATTTTTCTACGCGCTCTGATTCGTAGTTACATATAACTATTGACCCATCCAAGATAATTGCTTACCTATCAGATATCAAAAAAATTCACATAGGAGGCGGACATGCAAAAGCGACTTCTTTTCATGTTATTCACTGCCCTGCCCATTTGGGTACTCTCGACGGCTTTGGCTACGGCCGGATGGCAGGATATCCTCAAAGGGGCACAAAATATAATTGGAACCTCTGATTCGGTTTCAGAATCCGATATCGTTAACGGGCTGAAAGAGGCCTTAGAAATCGGTACCGGCAAAGCAGTGGATCTGGTATCGAAAACGGGGGGTTACTATAACAATCCGGATATTAAAATTCCGCTGCCTGGGGCGGTACAAAAGGCTGAAACTTTGCTAAGGGGTGCGGGATTCGGACCAAAGATCGATGCTTTTGAATTGAGCATGAACAACGCAGCCGAACGCGCAGCACCGGAAGCAAAGTCGATTTTCTGGGATGCCATCAAAAATATGAAAATCGACGATGCCAAAAAGATTTTAAACGGGGGTGATAATGAGGCCACCCTTTATTTTAAAGACAAGACCTACATGCGGCTTCAGGAAACTTTCGAACCGATTGTCGAAGCGTCCATGGGTGAGGTTGGCGTTACACGAAGCTTCCAGAATTTAAATGCAACAGTCGAAAAAATACCGTTTACAGACAGTTTCAATTTGGATCTGAATGAATATGTTACCGAGGGCGCCTTGAATGGTCTCTATCTTATGCTGGCGGAAGAAGAAAAAAAGATTCGTTCCGATCCGGCGGCACGTGTCACGGATCTTCTAAAAAAGGTTTTCGGCAGTAAATAAAATTATCAGGAAGCTTAATTATGCAACCGATTTCAATCGGCTTCGACGGAATGACCCTTGAGGACCTGAAGGCAATCGCCCGGGATGGTGCCCAGACTAAATTAGGCGGAGGCACGGAGAAACGAATTCGCGAAACCCGTGAGCTGGTGGATAAATGGGTTGAAGATGAAAAAACCATTTACGGGATTACCACCGGATTCGGTGCCTTGAGCGACGTCGCCATCTCAAAAAAAGACACCCGGCTTCTTCAGGAAAACATTCTCATGAGTCATTCCGCCGGTGTGGGAAAGCCCCTGGATGAAGAGATCGTTCGCGCGGTAATGGCATTACGGATTAAGGATCTGGCAAGAGGGCATTCCGGTGTCCGTCTTGAAACTGTTCAACAGCTGGTGGCATTGCTCAATTGGGGTGTTTGCCCGGTAATGCCGGAGAAAGGGTCCGTGGGCGCCAGTGGTGATCTGGCACCTCTGGCACATCTGGCACTTGTTTTACTCGGACGGGGTGAGGCGTTTTACAAAAGTCAAAAAATGGCCGGTGATCAAGTGCTCAGAAAATGCGGCTTGAAACCCCTTGAGCTGGAATCAGGTGAGGGACTGGCGTTGGTAAACGGTACCCAGGTGATGACAGCTATTGGCGCACTCGGAGTATATGATGCGATCAAGCTTTCCAAAATGACCGATATTGCAGCGGCCATGAGTCTGGAAGTTCTGATGGGAAGCCGCACCGAGTTTGATAAGCGAATTCATCAGATAAGACCCCATCCCGGCCAGGCAGCTGTTGCCGCCAACATGGAACGTATTATCCGAAACAGCGAGATCATTACCTCCCACAAGGATTGCTCCCGCATTCAGGATGCTTATACCCTGCGGTGTTCACCCCAGGTTCACGGCGCCACCAGAGATGCCGTCAACTATTGCCGCACCGTGATTGAAACGGAAATGAACTCCTCGACCAATAACCCGCTTATATTTTCCGAGTCCCGGGACTTTTTGCTGGGCGGCAACTTCCACGGCCAACCAGTGGCCCTGGCGCTGGATTTCCTGAGTATGGCGGTTTCAGAACTGGCCAATATTTCAGAACGCCGGATCGAACGGCTGGTGAATCCGAAATTGAGTGGACTGCCGGCCTTTCTGGTCAGTGACGGCGGTCTCAATTCAGGGTTCATGATTGCCCAGTATACGGCGGCGGCGTTGGTTTCCGAAAACAAAGTACTCTGCCATCCCGCCAGTGTGGATTCTATCCCCACCTCGGCCAACAAGGAGGATCACGTTTCCATGGGAACCATTGCAGCTCGACAGTGTCGAGAAGTTATCGAAAATACAGAGAATGTTATTGCAATCGAGCTCTTGTGCGCCACCCAGGCTCTGGATTTGTTTACCAATTTGAAACCTGGAGAGGGAACCCTGGAAGCCTATCATGAAATCCGCAAGACGATTTCTCACATGGAAAAAGACCGCATTCTTTCCGAGGACATCGCGGCCATGAAAATGCTGATTCGCGATGCAACGATTTTGAAGGCGGTGGAAAAAAAGGTTGGCGCCCTCAACTGAAGCCGGTTATGCTGATTAGCGGGTTGAAGGGCTCAGCCCGCCCTGGTGCGACTAATAAGATCATATTGCGATCCTTGTGAGGTTCCCAAATATGAATCTAAGAAATTGAGCCACGTAAAGTCAGGTCTGGGCCAGGGGGTTCAAGGTTCAAAGGTTACAAGCGATGGAACCTGTTCATCACATTAACCTAATTTCAGGGCTCCTGACCCCAATTGGAAAAACTTCTCGGGAAGCCCTGATATCTAAAGAACCTACAAAATTTGTAGTAAAAATATGCGTAAATTCAAGATACAACAGATTTTATCAAAAATAAATGGAGCAATAAACCAGAAAAAGGTAGGATCGACGTCCTCTATATTAGTTAGAGACCTGAAATTAAAAAATTCAGAACGATTCGCCCAAATTCAGTTTTATGGACGCGATTTCTGACGTTTCTGTTGCATCCGATTTTACGACACATCAGTAGTTCTGAATTTAGTTAAAATCTAAATGGGGGTTTTGGATTTAAAAGGCTTGAAGCTGGGAGGCTGGAAAGCTTGGATGCTCAAAAGATTTGCGTTCTCTAAGCACCCCAGCATTCCGGCTTTATGGCTTCCCGGCCAATGGCCTGACCGGGAGCCATCATCATACGCCAATAACAAATAACCAGAAGCCCCTTCTATTTGAGCATTTTTCCCCTCATCTATGGTATAAAATAAAAGACAAAACGGACTTATAACCCGATGGAGACGCCACCCTTCTTAGGTAAAATCCTTGAAATCGATTTAAGTGTAGGGACGCAAAAATTTTTGCCATTCCCGCATGATCTGGTATGGAAACATCTTGGCGGACGGGGCTTCAACGTCCAATTTTTATATGCCAACCTACCCTCCGAAACCGATCCCTTGGGGCCTGAAAATATCCTCATGTTTTCCTGCGGCTTGCTTACCGGCACCGCGGCACCGACGTCGTCCAGGCTGCATGTCAATGCACGTTCCCCGCTTACCGGTATTTTGGGAAGCTCAAATGTCGGCGGTGGTTTCGGCGCCGGTCTACGGTCCTGCGGCATTCAAAGTTTGATTGTCCGTGGCAAAGCATCCGAGCCGGTGTACCTCTGGATTAACGGTGATCACATAGAAATCCGCAGCGCCAAATCTATCTGGGGGTTGGATACATGGGAAACCGATCACTACCTTAAAGATAAGCTGGGCAGTGAAAAATTAAAGATCATGACCATTGGCCCGGGTGCTGAAAAAGGGATCCTATTCGGGTGCATCATGACGGAGCGCGACCATTCGGCCGGGCGCACCGGCATGGGAACCGTTATGGGATCTAAGAACCTGAAAGCGATTGTCGTCAAAGGTCAAAAACAAAAAAAAGCATTTCGTTCCAGTAAAAATGGCCATGAAGCCATCAAGCAATATCTCTGGCAGATGAAAAATTCTCCGCACTATAAAGAAATGTCGACCCATGGCGGTTCCGGTTATGTTAAATGGGCCGATGATATGGGGATTCTGGCAACGCGAAATTTCAGAGAGAATACCTTTGAGGATGCGGAGCAGATCGATGGAAAAAATCTGAAAGGTAAAATTACCACTTCCCGCGGTTGTTTTCGCTGTCCGGTTCGGTGCAAGGCCGATCTGGAGTTCGCAGACAGCAGATTCAAAGGTCAAAAAGGGGTTAGACCCGAATTTGAACCCATGCTGGCCTTAGGGGCCCGGTGCGGTTTGAGCGACCTGGAGACACTGGTCTATCTGGATAACCTGTGTTCCCGTTTGGGCATTGACAGCATATCAACCGGAAGTGTGATTGCATTTGCCATGGATCTTTTCGACCGAAAAATTCTTACCACCGAAGACACCGGTGGTCTGGACCTGTCTTGGGGTAACGGGAAATCCATGGAAACATTGATCCGGCAAATGGCTTCCGGAGAGGGACTGGGTGCCATTCTATCCAAAGGTGTCCGACAGGCCGCGCGGATCATCGGCCGCAACGCCGAACACTATGCAGCCCACGTCAAAGGGCTTGAAATGACCGGCTATCACCCCGATAATATCATGGGCACAGCACTGGGATATGCCGTCGCCACCCGCGGGGCCGACTTTAACGATGTCTACGCAACCATGGAATACCAATGGATTCCGGAAGAGGGAACTAAGGAGTTCGGCGCCCCTCAAGCTGCCGATCTAACGTCCATCCATGGCAAAGCCGAGCTGGTTCGGCGGGCCATGATCGTCGGCAATGTTCTGGATTGCCTCGGCTTGTGCAAAGTGCCCGCATTGAGTCTTATTTGTTCATACGATTTGGTCGCTGAAGCTGAACTGACGGCCGCTCTAACGGACACGCCGGTTGCCGTTGCCGATTTTTTTGCAGCCGGAGAGAGAACCGTTAATTTGGAAAGGCTTTTAAACCTGCGCTGCGGCGCCGGCGAGGCGGATGATTGCCTGCCGGATATGTTTTTTGAAAAAGAGTATAATGCCGGACGGCAGCCATCGAAGCCCCATGTATGGATGGAGCCCATGAAGCAGAAATTTTACGCCATCATGGGCTGGGATGAGCAGGGCCGGCCGACCGCTGAGAAATTGACGGAACTTGGGATTCTACCGTAAATAATGAAAGAAAAAATAGGAAAAATAGGGGTCGCATCTTAAATATTAAATATAGATTTTGAATAATTAAGTTTTAAGATATGACCCTACTAGTCTTTTCCCTTTTATTATACATTATCGCCAAAATATATTTGACATAGCCGTTTTGGTTCATGCCGCCCAAAACGCTATCACTTCAAGTCACAACAGCCACTCATTATAATATCTTCTCGCCAGGATAACGTTTAGTGTAAGAAGTGGCCTGAACGCGGGAGGTGCCTGCACGGCCTTTACGTAAAACCGCTATCTGTACGACGTCTGCTCCACGCCTTTTGCCGGCTCCTTGAAATCCATAGCGAGCCTTTACCGAAATGCCTGGGCCAGGTCTTCAATTAGATCATCCGGGTGTTCAAGCCCCACAGACATTCTGAGCAGGTCCATTGGTGTTTTTGTATTTTCATCTTCGGCTGGTGCGCGATGCTCAATCAGACTTTCAACCCCGCCCAGACTCGTTGCCTTGGCAAAGATTTTGGTTCTATCGACGACTGCAGCCGCCATTTGACCCCCACCCATCACTTGCACCGATAACATCCCGCCAAAGTCTCTCATTTGTCGTTTGGCAATCTCATGGCCGGGGTGGCTTTCTAAGCCAGGATAATGCACCGTGTGTACATTCGGATGGTCGGCCAGAGCCTGGGCCACCTTAACGGCATTTGCGCAATGGCCGCGCATCCGGTACCAGAGCCAAAGGCAATCGCTCCGGCACCCCCTTCCAAATCTGTTAGGCATTCTTCGAGTGCTTGCCGATTGGGATTGCCGACGCGAGAATAGATAAATTCCCCCGCATTACCTCGGATAAAAGTAGTTGTCAGATGGATAGGAGGCATAACAGCCCCAATTTGGGTATCGAAGTCTCGACCTGCTCTAACAGCGATGGTTTCAGTTTTTCTCTTTGTCATCTCGTTGATCCATCATCAATAAAAATTTACTTTTGGTTTTGTCACACATTTTTCACCAAATGCATCAAAAAAATGCTGTTATCTGCACGCCGTCTGCCTAGCGGCATTAGTCAAAATCTCCTCTGAGACTATCTGCATCTATTTTTATTATTTCGTATCCTTCCCATTCTGAACCGGTAAGATTTTCTATTATATCATGAGCAACTTTAAAAGGGCTTTCAATTATCTCTTTGCCTGTATAATGAAAAATTTTCAGATCCTGTTGAAGCAATTTCCTGTCACGCTTTTTTTCATACCTTCTGTCTCCCTCAGTTCGCTCGTGAAATGTCTGTGAGTCACATTCTACTACTATGCTATTAATTGTTTTTTTATCATTTCCCTCGACTCTAAGATGCGAAATGAGAAAATCAACACGATAATTTCCAATTTCTTTCTGTGGCTCAATTTCGATTCTATTATTGCCTGAATTTTGCACGAAAGTCTCCTATACGAACTCTTCAAGGTTAATTTTTCATAATTGACCTTGGCCGATGTTTGTTGTTTTCAAAATTCAGGTATTAATTTTTTATAGTTAATTTCAGCTAAAATTATCTAAAAGGCATGCGGTTAAGATACTTAAAACTTGACATATTTTCTTTGTGCAAGAAATTTCTTGCCTAAGTTGTTTGTAAACCGAATTGTTGTGGCCAACTACTATCTTCTTTCCATGGTCGTATTTTTGATCGTGCCTTATCCAAAAACTTTAAGAAGTGCAACATTGCCGGCGTTCTGGCATCTTGGATTGAATATTTTACCTTATCAACATTAGAATCCGTTACAACTTTAGCGGCAATAAACAACAGTTTGAGACGGGCAATGCGGATGGTATTGTTCATGATACCTTGCAGCCCCTTGGCACCATCGTCGGCTTGATCGCATTGATCATCTCCGATGCCCAGCTGGGCGATCATCTTTAAATAACGCCAGATGTTATAGGCCAGCATGACAATTTGAAAGTAGGCATAATTGGTTTTGAATTTGGCCGAAGGAATCGCATCCAGCCCTTCGCGTTTGGCTTCGCCGACCAGGTTTGCCACATCAGCTCGTTTGTCATATTCGCTGATAATTTCATGCGCCTTGCCGCCCAGATTGGTACAAAATACACGATATTGATAACGCTCATCTTCAAACAATACACATTGAACAGCTTGGCCTGGCTTTTTAGCCTCCTTTTTTGGAATGCGCATGGCCACAAAGCGGCAGCCAACACCCCAACCGCCGGGCTGGTAGACGCAGCTGTTATATTCAATATTTTTACGCTTCCACGGCCGGTACCAATTGTTGGCATCAAAGGTCGGATTGCAGCCTTTATTGGCAATGATAAAGTCAAAACCGGACTCGATGCAGGCGGCGACACTTTGCCAGCTTAAAAATTCACCATCGGCGCGAAGTAAGACTTGATGCACACAACCGGGCAAATGACCTTTGATCTTTTTGATGAAATCAGCCGCCTCCTTGCCGCTGACCGTCTGACCTTTGCGAAGGTTGCCGAGCAGATACTCGCGGGTCTCATCGATAAAACACAAAATGGGTCGCAATGCCTTTTTACCACGGTATTTGGTATTATGCCCCTTGCGGCCACCCTGCTGGTTGCCAAAAATCGTCTCCACGGTCGTATCGATACTGATACGGATTCGATAATACTCAATCTCGCAAAGCTGCCACACCCGCTCGCGCAGTGCGCTGAGAATATTTAAGAATGCATTGGCCTGGTTGATCCCCAAGCTGTCAACATAGCGCCAAAAGGTAGTGGCCACGGGCAACTTTGTCAGCCGAAAAAATCCACACAACATCGCATCCAACCGGATATAGGTAAAATGCCAAAGACGATTAAAGCCGATAAACAGTAGCATCAAAATGCCCACCACCATCAAATGGTGGCCCAGCTTAGGATCGCGACGAGGCGCTAAATAAGTGGAGTCAAATATTTCTTCAAATCTGACTAAATCCAAAAATTTGATCAGCGGTAAAAGCCCGCCAAATGGGCTTAGCTGCTCAGTGCACGTCTCAAATACCGTTGAAGCATTGATTTTTCTGGTTGCCGACCTGAAAAAAATAAATGCGCTGCAACATTTCTGCTGCGAAATCGCTGCGTGTTCTTGATTCTGATTATATCAAACGGGTAATGAAATAGGAAACACTCGTCATGCCGGACTTGATCCGGCATCCAGGCTGATTTCCTTGATTCTGGCGTTCGCCAGAATGACATTGGTTTAGGTATTTAATCGCCGGAGTAATATCCACCGGCAATCTTAGCTTTAATTTAAATAGAAGGCTTAATATTAATTTTCTTTGTCGTGTGCGTATATCGTTAGGATTTGCCTATGTATTGTTTATTCGTCTTTGCCCAAATATTCATTTTCTGTCTTGACGACTTGGTGGGAAAATGTTTGGCCATAAAATGCACTAAATTTACAATTCAAATACTTAAAAATATAAATATTTTCCGGTTACACTGGGTCTAAAACGGGATATCATCGTCTGCG
>JASFFJ010000285.1:0-9171 GCA_050124355.1 Desulfobacterales bacterium
ATATCGCCACATCAAAATCAGTCAAAGTTCGGCCAAACAGGTAAGCTTTGTGGGCACCCATGCGAAACCCGCTATCCTTAAAATCGCTGAGAACCTCTTCGGGAGTTGTAAACTGGGAGACGTAATCGAAGTAAATGTCGTCCCCAACCCCCTGGGGGGATGCGGCCAGGAGCAGAATGTGCCCTCCCGGACTTAGCGCCTGGGAGGCAAGATTCAGTCCTTTCTGAGCCTGATAAAGGCAGATATCCTTAGGATGGCCGCCGCAGGATGCGATCACGATGTCGAATTTTTCAGCAATGCCCACGCCGTAGACGCCGGAGCAGGTCTCAGCCCCCTTTCTGAGTACCTCCAGGGGGTTGCCTGCCAGCATCTGGACGATTTTTTTTTCAGCATCGAGAACAACGTTGATTGCCAGTTGGATACCGACCATCTCACCGGCTTCGTTAAGATCCTCGCGCACCGGATTTCCAGCGATTCGTCCGACCCGGGCCCCATCGTAAAACATGAGACTGTGATTGTGCTCAATGGTATCCGATGCGGCACAACCGATCACCACACCTTTAGCGCCGCCGGTAAAGCCGACGAACTGGTGGGGGTCGATCTGGCCGATAACAATTTTGAAATCGGCGCCCGCAAAATCGGCGTTGATCCGCAGCGGTGTTTTGCGTGAGGTCAGACCATAGTCCACCATCGAATCATGCAGGGCGTCGTGGGCGATAATCCGGCAGTCCGGCGCAATCTGGTGGGGAACGACACGCTCCCGCCCATTATCATCCAGCGGGGGATGCAGCCCACCGCCGATAATGATAGTAATCGCGGAAGGATTCAAAGCCGACAGCGTCTGGCGGATCTCTTTCAGGATCACGGGTAGAATCGGTTTCAAGGGAACCGGCCTTGTTTCGTCCGGCACGGCAATGGCAATCGTCTCAGGGTCCGCTTGCTGCAACATCGACTGAAATGATTGACACCCCAAAGGGTCACTAAGTACCTCCTCTAAAGTGTCTGTGATCGATCCAACCGCGGGGAATTCGGCCGGCTTCAATATCGTCACATCGGCCCGGTCCGGAATTCGAATCGTTTTCCGTCCATCTCCGTATTTCAGATCTATCTCCATATTTCATCGCTTCGGATCTAAACGGACTAGTAACAAATCCGCTATGTTGAATTTGGTTTTAGGCGAAGGCTTTATCAGGTAATACGCGAAGGTTTCGTATTATAGAATTCAGCAAAGTCTATGCCAGCAACGTTGCAATTCATAACCTATTGTTATTTATTATTTTTATGATTTTTCATAGTAAATCGCAAAAGAATTGGTGCCTAATTTTCGGCACTGTGCCGAATATTGGGCTTGATTTTCGGGACGAATGCGATAGGATGACAGACGTTTATTTTCTATACAAGCGATAACAGGAGATAGGCATGGTGACATTAAAGTAAATTCAAAACCAGTTGCATTAGAAAGTATTACAAGACAATAAAATCCCAAATCTCAAGCATCAAATTATTTACCCTGTTAAATAAACCTATTGGCGACGTGACAGTGTTAGCTATGAAAATCACATTCTCAGCCTTTATGCAAGGCCATGCGGGATGATTTAACAGGGCAGGTAAATCCCAAATTTTAATATTCAATAACCAAAACACTCTCCACAGTCACATCGCATCGTTCCGCAAACCCGGTTCTACCGGCGATGATACAGTTGGGTACGACTGCAAAAGGATTATTTGTTTGGAATTTTGAATTTGGGCATTGGGATTTGTCTGAGATTTGATTTTTGGTGCTTGGAATTTTCATGATTTTCGTTTAGCAGTTAATTTATGTAATATCAGTCAACTACCAATTAAAATGACGGAACCCTGAGGAGATAGGTCGATGAAATGGGACACCGCGACGCGATATAAAATGTTGTTGGAGATCAACAACACCGTTGTTACCCAGACAAGCCGGGAATCGTTGTTCAAAGCGCTGGCTAATGAATTACGCAATCATTTCTTCTATGACCGCATGTGCATCAACCTATATGACGAACAGAACCAGTCTCTGTCTTATTTTGCCGCGGCCGATGGTATCGAACCCTGCGGCATTTTAACCAAGGAAAGCAGGCCCCTGGCCGAAGGGACGATTGCCGGTATGGTGGTGCAATCAAGACAGCCTGTGATTATCGATGATTTGAGTCATTATTCGGATCTTTCTTCCGTGGGGGCCATGGTATCGGCGGGTTTAAACGCCACCATGGCGTTTCCCCTGGTCGTTCGCAACCGGGTACTGGGATCGATCCACTTTTCCTTTAAAAAGACACCGGAATTCATCTCCGAACTGACCGAGGTACTTACCGACGTTTCCCGCCAGGCGGCCATTGCGGTGGACAATATGCTTGCCTACACCCGCCTCAAAAAGCTCAATGCCAACCTGCAGCGCCAGAAGCGCTACCTCATGGCCAGCAACTATGAGTACAACCAGGAAGACTTTTTTTATGCGTCACCGGTCATGGCGGAGACCATGAGGCTCATCGAGCGTTCGGCCGACTCCGATGCCGCGGTGTTGATCACCGGTGAAACGGGCACGGGTAAAGATTACCTGGCACGCTGTATCCATCAGATGAGCCCCCGCAGAGATCAGCTTTTCATTAAGGTTAACTGCCCCGCCCTGGTTTCATCGCTATTTGAGAGCGAACTTTTCGGTCATGCCAAGGGTGCTTTTACCGGCGCCGAAAAGACCCGTGTCGGCAGGTTCGAGCTGGCCGACGGCGGTTCGGTCTTTTTGGACGAAATCGCCGAATTGCCGATTGCCTTGCAGGCCAAACTACTTCACGTCCTTCAGGACAATCATTTTGAACGTGTTGGAGAGCATCGCCCGGTGAATGTCGACTTCAGAGTCATCGCCGCTACGAATAAAAATCTTGAAGATGAAATTCGAAACGGTCATTTTCGTGAAGACCTGTTTTACCGTCTCAATATTGTCCATGTCCGGGTGCCGCCGTTGCGGGAGCGCATCGAGGACATCGGCCTGCTGGTGGAAAAACTCACCCAGGTTCAGGCTGAAAAAACCAACCGTCCGGAGCCGGTTTACTCGGGGGGTGCCATTAGAAAACTTGGCAAATATGAATGGCCGGGGAATGTGCGCGAGTTGAAAAACCTGGTCAAACGAATGATGATCCTGAGGCCCGGGGAAAAAATTACCGGAAACGATATCGACAAGATTCTCAGCGCCACAGGTATCAATCGCCAGAAACTCCCCAGGGAGATGTCCACCCTTGCCGATGCACAGCGGCAGCATATTGTGCAGGCACTGATCAAAACGGGTGGGATCATCGGCGGCTCAAGCGGCGCAGCCCGTCTGCTGGGTCTTCCGCGCTCCACCCTTCAGTACCGGATGAAAAAGCTTGCCATCCAGCCAAGCGACTATAACTAAGTAGTTGATAGAATTTACCTTGACGTCACCCTGCCTCCGATGTCTGCGTCTTGATAATCTCCAGAAATCATGATAGGGCAAAAGATCGGTCATTGTGATTTTCTTGGTATTTGTGATTTGCTATTCGAAATTTCGGTGATAGGCCATTTTGTTGGGTTTCTCTGATCGCACAAAAATGGCTTGTAAGTAGGTTGGGTAGAGGAACGAAACCCAACAAAATATATCGGCATGCTAAACCCAACCTACGAATAAGTTGCCACATATTTCATCAAAAAGGAGGTTTATCAATGAAACGGTTTATGATTTTTTCCCTTATGTTCTTTTTAGCGTTATTATTGGCGGTACCGGCCCTGGCGGGATATCCCGAAAAGCCGATTACCTATCAAATTCCGTTCGGGCCGGGGGGTCAGTCCGATCTGGAAGCCCGCCGGCAACAGCCCCTTTTGGAAGCGGCGCTGGGTGTCAAAGTTCTTGTCCAGTACAAACCCGGCGGCGGTGGTTCCATCGGTTGGGCCACCCTCATCAAACAAAAACCCAATGGATACTTCATCAGTGGCATCAACATCCCCCACATCGTACTGCAACCGTTGGCCCGCGGCAACGCCGGTTATCAGACCGAGCAGCTCAAACCCATTGCCCTCTTCCAGGCAACCCCCATCGGGCTGGCAGTTTTAAAAGACAGCCCCTTCCAAACCATCACCGACCTCATCGAATATGCCAAAGAGAACCCGGACGCGGTGGTATGCGGCGGTTCCGGCACCTGGTCGGGCCACCACATCGCCCATCTGCAATTTAGCAAGATGGCCGGGATTAAGATGACCTATATTCCAAGCAAAGGCGCAGCCAAGAGTGTAGCGGCCTTTTTAGGCGGGCATGTTAAAGCCCTGTGGGGCAATAGCAACGACCTGGTTCAGCACGCAGACAAAATCCGTGTGCTTGGATTCGGCACCAAGGAACCCTTCCCCAACATGCCCGATGTACCGACTTTCGAGAGTCTGGGTTTTGAACTCTATGCCTCCATCGACCGAGGTGCCGGTGCGCCGCCTGATACGCCCGATGAGATTATTCAGGTGTTGGAGAAAGCGTTTCTCGACATCGCCAATAGTCCGGAGGTTAAGGCTCAGATGAAGAAAGATGGGTTTGTGCCGATCGCCTTGGGCGCGGCCGAGTCAAAGGCCTATATTGCCGGAAAAGTAACGGAGTGGGCCCCTGTGGTTAAGGAGTTTAAGAAATAGGTCCAAAATGGATTAGCTCGTAAAAAGTCAATTCTTCCGCTTTACCGTCATTCCGGCGAAGCTTGTGCCGGATACGATCCGGTAGCCGGAATCCAGTAGATTCAACGGGCACTGGATGCCGGATCCGTCATCCTGGACTTGATCCGGGACCGGCATGACGATTCGAGGACGTTGCATAAAATGGTCAAAATTACCCCTTTAACGGAATAACAATGGGATGAATGTTAAGCCCCACGTTATGCTTGATATCCATCACCCTAGTTTACACCACCCCAGCGCCTTGTGGAGACACCGATGTTTGATTTCGCGCTAACAGGCTTATCTCAGGTTTTTATTCCCAACAACTTTATCGTGTTATTCGTAGGCGTTTTCATGGGAATCGTCTTTGGCGCCCTTCCCGGGCTTACGGCCACCATGGGCCTGGCCCTCTTGGTGCCCTTTACCTTTACCATGTCTCCCACGGCCGGACTGATTATGCTGGCCGGAATCTACGTCGGCGCCATGTACGGCGACGCCATTCCAGCCATTTTGATCAATACCCCGGGGACACCGGCGGCCATTGCCACGACGTTTGACGGGTTCCCCCTGGCTCAAAAGGGGATGGCCCAGCACGGCCTGGTGGCGGCGGCGGTGGCAAGTTCATTCGGGTCTCTGGTTGCCAATATGGTCCTGGCCGCGGCGGCGCCGCCCCTGGCTGAGATCTCCTTGAAATTTGGCCCGCCGGAGTATTTTTGGTTGGGGATTTTTGGCCTGACCATCATCTCTACACTCTCCAGCGGAAGCCCCATCAAGGGATTTCTGGCCGGGTCCATCGGTATGATCCTGTCAGCGGTCGGCATGGCCGAACTGGGTGGTGACATTCGCCTCACCTTCGGTTTCCCCGAACTGCAGGGTGGCATCGAACTCATCGTGGCCCTCATCGGTTTTTTCTGCCTGCCTGAGATTCTTTCCAGTGTCATCGGCCAGCGGCGGGCAGCCTATGCCGAAAAACCTGTCAAACCCAGCCTTGGTGTGTTGGGGGAAGTCATTCGCACACTGTTCAAACGTCCGGTATTGATGCTGCGTTCCGCGGCAATCGGAACGGTGGTGGGTTTTGCCCCGGGTGCCGGTGGCAACATTGCCAGCATGGTCTCTTATAATGAGGCCAGCCGATGGGATAAACACCCTGAAGAATTCGGCAAAGGCACGGTGAAGGGTGTTGCCGCCAGCGAGGCCGCCAATAGCGCCATGGCACCGGGTTCCCTGATTCCGCTGCTGACCCTGGGGATTCCCGGATCACCCCCGGCAGCTGTTATCCTCGGCGCCCTGATGCTACATGGCATGCGGCCGGGTGCCGAACTGTTTACCTCCTATGCCGATATCACCTTCTCTTTTATCATGGCCCTTTTGGTGGCGGCATTTCTGGTGACGCTCATCGGCAGTTTCGGCAGCTTCGTTTTCAGCCGCATTATCAACATCCCCTCCCGCTATCTGGCCCCGGCCATCGTCTTCATGACCGTCCTGGGGTCCTATGCCATTCGCAATAACATGCTCGATGTCTGGATCATGTTCATTTTCGGAATCATCGGGTATGTCAGCAATAAGTTGAAATTTCATCCAGCCCCCATTGTTCTGGGACTTATCTTAGGGCCCTTTGTGGAAGAGGGACTCGTACAATCCATGCTTGCCGGCAAAGCCGCTGGCGGCACGTTTGCATATATGGTCTTCCGGCCCATCAGCGGTGTACTGATATTTCTCTGCCTCATGTCGCTGTTGTGGCCGATTTTTGCAGCCTTGCGAGCAAAACACAAAAAGGTCGGCGGCGTCGATACATCGGTATCAGAAGGAAAGGAGGGCCGAAATGAATCAAGATAGCCAAACCCAATCAGCCAAACGACTCAATGCAGATCTGATCGTCGGCATCGTCTCCCTTGGATTGGCGGCCCTGGTTTACTTCTCCACCAGAGAACTGAGCAAACTGGGAGGCGTGTTTGTGGATTACATCCTGGTGGCGCTAATTGCCCTGGCCCTGCTCACCACCGCCAAAGGATTCATCAAACCCGAACGGGTCCGATTCTTCGAATCCGTCATCGAACGCAACAATGTGTTGGTGGGAATCTGTATTCTGCTTCTTTATCTTATCTTTTTACCTTTGGTCGGGTTTCTGCCGGCCAGCTATGCATTTTATTTTTGTTTTAATCTCTATCTCGCCGACGAACGTTTCACGACCCGCAATATTTTGGTTTCCGTGCTTTTGACCGCAGCGGTGGTAACAGCATTCTACTTCATCTTCCATCATTTCCTGGCGGTCCCATTACCGGAAGGCAAGTGGTTTGAATGAGAAAAATTCAGAACTACTGACCTGTCATAAAACTCGTAAAAAATCAATTTTCACGTTCTAGTGTCATTCCGGCAAGGCTTGTGCCGGACCCGATCCGGTAGCCGGAATCCAGTAAATTCAGAGGAGTTGCTGTCGGTAGCCGAAAATTACAAATCAACTGCGACTCTCCGCAGTCACTGCAGTTGATGGCTTTTTTCCTGCCGAACCCCCCGGCTCAAAAACCTTGTCAAGTAAAAATATTGTTTTAAACTTGAAAAATGTTTTAATACCTATTATGATTTTTTAATGCCATATATGGCATTATCATGTCAAGAGCTTTTTATAAAGGTAGCCTTCTTTTAAGGCCTCCAATAAATAACCTGTGTTATAAATGACGTTAAATCGTTGCTATAATACAGACACCAAAGGGGTATCTATATGTCTTTTGGAAAAAATCTTGCCAAATTCAGAAAACAAAGAGGGTTAACGCAAAAGGAGTTGGTTAAACTCAGTGGTGTGGGCATTTCACAAATCAGACGATATGAAACCGATAAGTCAACCCCGTCTCTGGATGCCACCATCAGACTGGTCAAGGCCCTTGGCGTATCTATTGATGAAATGGTTTTTGATAAAACCACCGCCATTGCTTCAAACAAAATTATCGATCGCGAACTTTTAGAGCAGTTTGAGATGATATCTTACATGGATGAAGAAGAACGCAGCTTGGTTAAAAAAATCCTTGAAGGGGTCATTGTGAAAAATCAAGTTGAGAAATTATTGAAACCAAAACCTGAAAAACCTTGGTCACAAAGATTCAGGGAAATTACGGACAGACTTGCACAAGGAGCCAAAGACTACTCCCAAGACGATATTGATAAGGTAATTGATGAAGCGGTAGCGTTGGTAAGGAAAAAAAGTTATGCCCGCTCTTAAGGCGGTCATCGATACCAGTGTCATGGTCAGTGTGGCCTTCGCAAAACAAGGGCTGGCCAAAGAGCTAAAAGATATGATTGCCGACGAGGATTTTATGCTGGTTACCTCAAAGCAGATTTTAAAGGAGCTCTACCAGGTGCTACATTATCCTCGTATTATCAAACACTTCACTCCGTCAGAAGATGATATCAATGAATTTATCGGGCTGATTGTGGAAAAAGCTCTGATTACTGAGGGGCTTTACAGTGCTGACGGTATTACAGAGGATCCGGCAGATGATATGTTTATCGCTTGTGCCCTGGAAGCAAAATCAGACTATATTGTCGCCAGAGATCCCCATTTGAGGAACCTCAAACATTTTCATGGTATTCAGATTGTCGATGTCACAACATTTATTAAAAAAGTGAAAGAAAAATAAAAGCGGTATGGCTGCGCAGCGGATGAGAATCTGCTTTTGGGCCCGCAGACAATCCAAATCATATTGCCCGCCCACCCAGTTCCGTGCCGGCTTGAAGAACGGGGCTGGCATGCTTTGAGGCATTGCTACATATTGGGCCCTTATCGGACAGAATTTTATCTATTTTAACCGACAGCGGTAAAATGCCCTCTGATAAGGCGGCAATATGTAACCCGAACATATATCTCATCAGCTGAACTCCTCAATCTATATAATCAAAAGTAAAGTTCCGTCTGAAAGCGGAGCCCCTTGTGCCAACACCCCACTCCGTGCCCATCATTACGGCCTTCGCCTTCTTCGATCTTTAATATTTAAGACCAGACCCTATTCTTCTCCACAAGGGGTTTAATGCCGTTTTTTGCGATGCCGGATTTTTTATCGAAAAATATCTTTTGTCGATGCCCTCACGCGGGTCCTCATTTTGGGGGGAAAAAAATGCCGCCCTTTCTTTTGACGATGATTTTAAAGCTATGGGGCTGACGACTATTTCCTGAGCCCCGATTGAAGCCTACCTTTTAGTAAACTGGCCCCAGACAAAAATAAAAATGCTGATTATTTGTCTTGACAATGGAGAACTTCTCAGAGAGATAGTAATCTGATTGGATTTCGTATTCGCAAGAGGAAAGGAGGAGATCATGAAGCTGTTGGGAAGTGCCGTTTCCGTAATAGTTGTGCTGGCGTTTGCCCTGATTGGCGTATCATACGGTGATCAAGGCCAGGTTACCATCAAAAGAGATAATTATGGTGTAGGACATGTCTATGCCGACACGGTTTATGGATTGTTCTATGGATATGGTTACGCCGTGGGGCAAGACCGGCTATTTCAGATGGAAAT
>JASFFJ010000286.1:0-9169 GCA_050124355.1 Desulfobacterales bacterium
TATTATTGAGTATTTTAAAGGGCAGGTACATAAGGCAGGAGGCGGCAATTATCAAACCATGATCAATAATGCACTTAGGGAATACCTAAACAATCAGCAGATGCCGCTGAATGAGGAAATTTTGCGCAGGGTTATCAGGGAAGAATTGCAATCAACGCAATAAAATATGAGTTCTCCCCTAACATCCAGCATCCAGTATCGAGAATCCAGCATCGAGCATCAAACGTCTATCAATCCGAAATCCACATCCTGCAACCCGTAACCTGCAACTCGCAACCCGCAACTCATCATCCCTGCTCCCCCCCATACATCTCCTTGACCTTCGCCCTATCGGTCGAACCATCTGCTAGCTGCGGAAGCCCGGATACGAATTCGACATATTGGGGTTTCTTGAAGCTGGCGATGCGGCTGCCGACGAATGCAATCAATTCCTGTGGTTCAAGTGATTGTCCGGTTTTTAGCTGGCAAACCGCTTTAATGCCCTCTTTCCACTTCGGGTCTGGCACACCGAAAACCACGGTCTTCTTGACAGCGGGGTGTTGCAGAATCGCTTTTTCAACCTCGGCCGGGTAAACGTTCTCACCACCCGGCTTGATCAGTTCTTTTTCAGCCTTACGGCCCTCATACCAGAGAAATCCATCCGCATCAAAGCGACCCAGGTCCCCTGTATGATGCCAGCCGCCATGAAATATTGAGGCAGTATCTTCCGGCAGATTCCAATATCCTTTGAAGACCACAGGTCCTTTGACGGTGATTTCGCCAATCTCTCCTGCCGGTAGCGGCTGGTCCTCATCATCCACGATGCGAACGTTGGCCAGCGGAATCGTCTGCCCGGCCGAACCAGGTCGATCGGTGTAACAGCCCATGGTGGCAACCGCCGAGGTTTCCGTTTGACCGTAGAGGCAGATGAAGGTTCCGCCGGTCAACTCCTGATATTCTTCGATGACTGCAGGAGATTCCAGTCCGGCAACATGCTGTAAGGTTTGGATACTTTTGCCTGATTGTTTGTGCGCTTCTAGTATGGCGCCAAGTATCGGAGAAAAATCAAACATGGCAGAAACGTTTTTCTCCTCGATGAGACTCACCGCTCGGGCGGCATCAAATTTGCTCATATTGACGTTCAAGGCCCCGGCATGAAAACTTCCGCTGGCCATAAAAAGCCCGCCGACATGAAAAAGCGGTAAAATATTGAGATGCACATCATCAGCGCGTAAATTCAATTGAAGGTTAATCTGCAAATTAGCGCAGATAAGATTTCCATGACTCAATAAAGCGCCGCGAGGTCTTCCGGCCACGGCCGCCGTATGAATGATGACAAGACCATCATCGACGGACACATCGGCCGGTTGGAAGTCTCCGCCGTTTTGCAGCAGGGTATCAAAGCCGGGAAAAGCACCTGTCGGCGACTTTATGCCGTAGCAATCCCTGACGGAGGGCAGCTTATCTTTAGCATCGCCGATCATCTCCTGATATTCGGAATCGACTAAAAGCATGGCGGGTTCACAGTCGTTGAGGTTAAATAGCACTTCTTCGAGGGAAAGCCGCCAGTTGATGGGCAGCACAATGGCACCCAGTGCAGCGGCCGCTCCGTATAGACAAAAAAATTCAAAGCTGTTCTTTCCCAAAGCCCCGATGCGATCGCCTTTTTTGATGCCGGTGTTTTGCAAACCGCAAGCCAGTTGATCCACTTTATGTTTGTACTGGGCAAAAGTAAAGGTACGTTGATCATCCGCTTCAAACCAGGCCGGCCTGCTGCCAAAACATACCGCATTGCGCTGAATGAGATCGTAGAAACCAAAGTCGTAAAGTCCCATAATTAAATCATCCCAAAAATAAAATTAAATGTTTATTTCACCGAGGTGACGGGGCAAGGCGCCTTTAAGATTACGTATTGCGCGGTGGAACCCAGCAGCATTTTATGGGTTTTCGATCTTTTTTCAATGCCGACAAATAAATGGTCAATCTCGTTTTCAGTGGCAAATTGGACCAGATCTTCTCCAGGAGTGAGGCCCCGCACCAATTGTTGCGTTTTGCATTGAACTCCGTCTTTTTCCAAGAAATCCTGGGCAAATTTCAAGTTTTCTTCAGCGGCGCTGATTTCTTCGATTTTCTCTCCCTTGCCGCCTTCAAAAGAAGTCACAACATGAACAAAAGCATCATATGTGATTGCATAGCTTTTCGCCTCAGATAGCGCAGCTTTGGCAACCTCGGAACCGTTGTATCCCACCAAAATTTTCATCGCAGATCCCTTTCCCCGGACACCTGAAGTGGGTTATCAGTTGTTAGATATTAGGACAATCTGACATCGTTTGGCATATCTCGGAAATAGGGCAGTCAGCGTATTCGGCATTGAATTTTTAGATTCCGCTCCTCGACCAGAGACGGGGTCAAGCTATGCGAAATGATAGCCACACCGCAATATACTCACTGAATACCCAATTAACTAATAACTAATAGTTATTAACCAATTGCTGATTACATCCATCGTTTGCGCCGCTTATAGGACTTGACTTCCTTGAATGATTTCCGGCGACCGCCCTGGGTAACCCCCATGTAGAATTCCTTCACGTCGGGATTATTTTTCAATTCTTCAGAGGGCCCCTCCAGCACAATCTTGCCGGATTCCATGATGTAGGCATAGGTCGATATATCCAACGCAATTTTGGCATTCTGCTCCACGATCAGCAGGGTCGTATCCATCTCCTGGTTGATACGTTTGATATTTTCAAAAATTTCCTTGACCAGAAGCGGAGCCAGACCCAGAGAAGGTTCATCCAGCATCAGCATCTTTGGAGCAGACATCAATGCCCGGGCGATGGCGATCATCTGCTGCTCACCACCGGAGCAGTAACCTGCCAGCCGGTTGGTGACCCGGGACAGACGGGGAAAGTGATCGTACATGAGCTCCTGGTCCCCGCGGACATTCTGGGCGCTGTCCCGGCGGGTGATGGATCCCACCCGGATGTTCTCATCGACCGTGAGATGCTTGAATACCCGGCGGCCTTCCGGAACCATGACGGCACCGAGCTTCACGACGTGGGTCCCCAGGACATTGGTGATATCGTTATCCAGGAACTTGATATAGCCGTCCTTTATGAAACCGTTTTCAGGTTTGAGCAGACCGCTGATGGCGCGCAGGGTGGTGGTCTTGCCGGCACCGTTTGTTCCGAGTAGCGAGACAATGCTCCCCTCGGCAACGCTCAGGCTGACACCGCGCAGCACCTGAACGATATCGTTGTAGACAACTTCGATGTTGTTGACATCTAAAAGATTGCCATTGGATGCTTGCTCAGTCATTTTTTTCGTTTCATAGGGGCGGGTTGCCAAAGCAACCCTCCCTTAGGTTTAGATGCAGCAAAACTGCGTTTCATCATATCGCCCAGCGATATTATTGTTTGATCTTTTGAACGTACTCGGAAACGAACGGTGCGCCGACTTCATAGAAGAGACCCCCTTTGGAAACGTAAAGCTGCAGGGTGTCTACACCTTCGCGATCGGTTTTCGAGAATGTCACTGGACCCACGGTGGTCAACGTATTATAGGCATTGAATCCGTTCATGGCCAGCAGTTCCTCGTACAAGGTCTCACGGGTTATCTTTTTGCCTTTTGCTTTGGCCCTGCGGATCGTCTCAACAGCGACCTGAGCCACCATGATGCCGTTGGTGTAGTTGGCATCTTTGGCCAATTTCTCATCCCGGTCATATCGTTCGGCCAGGGCAAACTGCGCGTCCCTTCCAGGCCCCTTGGCGGTCATCATTTTGTAAGATGTTGTCCAATAATAGTTCTCATTGGCAGCTGAACCGGCCAAAGCGACAAGCGCTGGCCCACCGGCATAATGACAACCCAGGAAGGTAATTTTGCCTTCCTCACCATATGTCGTGGCAATCATACCCAGGCTCTGGGCCCCTTTGAGCATGGTGGCTACATCGGGTTGAACTGTCTGGCTGATCACGTACTGAACACCCTTGCTCTGGAAGCGTTTCAGCATGGCCGTGTTGTCCAGATCCTTGCCGTGCTCTACGATCTCCACCAGGTCAATGCCCAGGCCGGCGTCGATCGATTTTTTAACATCGTCACGAGGTGCCCGTCCGAAGGCCGACGGATGCAGAAACAGGGCCACTTTGGGTTTGTCGCTGCCCTTGTGGTTGGCGGCCACATATTCGGCCAAACCCACTGCCTGACTGGAATAGGAGGCGATGGGTAGAAATACATAATCGTTTCCCTCCAGGTTTCCGGCATGAAAGGATGCCGGCAGAACCGGGATTTTCTCTTCTTGAAAATCCTGGCGCAAAGCCATTGTACTGCCGGTGGAGTAGTTCAGATAAAACACGATATCCTCGTCCAGGAATTCTTCGAAGTTCCTTTTGGTGACTTCAGTTTTGTATCCATCGTCCCGCACATAGGTAATCAGCTTGTCGTCTCCCAAGAGCTTTTCATCATTGACGTAGCGCGTATAGTCTTCAACGCCTTTTGCATAGGGGCTGCCGACATCCGAGGTGGGTCCGGTAATTGCCAGCGAACAGGCCATCTTATAAGTTTCTCCCGCCAGGACCTGAACAGACAATCCCACAACCAGCAGAAAAGATAAGGCGACCAAGATAAATGTTGATTTTTTGTTGTTCATTTTTTCCTCCCTTTCGATTTGGTTTTGAGGTTAAGAAGATACGGCCATCGAGCCTCAGTCTTTTGTGACCGGAGCTGTTGGCCAATGCTAAAAAACCGATACTTTATCAACGCCTCCATCGACTAATATCGAAACGGCCACAATTTAAAATACGAACGAGCGATGCGCCACCAGTTGGCAATGCCGCGGGGTTCAAACATCAGGAACAAAACGATGACCAGACCAAAAGACAATGGCCGCAGGGCTGTGGCCACATCGCCCACGGCTTTGACGTAGTGACCCACAATTTCAGCCAAGCCTTCCACCTGCAATTCGAGCATCAGGATAGCCGCCGGCCCAACTAAAGAGCCCACCAGGGTACCCAGACCGCCTACGATGGCCATGGCCAGGTAGGAAATGGAATGATGCAGCGTAAAGGACTCGAAACCCACCCCCCGCCAGAGATATGCGTGCAAGGCCCCAGCGATACCGGCAAAAAAACCGGACAGGGCAAAGGCGTACACCTTGGTAAACCCGGGATGCATGCCCATAGCATCGGCTGCCCGGTCGTTGTCGCGCACAGCCACCAGACACCGCCCATACTTGCTCCGCAGCAGGTTGCGAACGGCAAATCCCAACACCACCACAAAAACCAGGATGACATAGTACCAGAAGAAATAATGCTCCTTGCGGACCACTTTACCTGTGAACCAAAATACCCGGCCGATGGAAATGGTCTGCCCTTGATTGAAAAATTTCGAAAAGTTGATGATCCACTGAAAAATCATCTGAAAGGAGAGGGTTGCAATCACCAGGTAGAGGTGCTTGAGCCGCAGCGACGGCAAGCCCACAATAGCTCCGATAACCGCACCGACGACCCCGGCCACCAATATCATGAGAGGCCAGAAATGGGTCAGCAGCACATGGTCGTACCCCAATACCCTGGAAAATGAAGCCAGAGTGTAGGCACCCACTCCCACGAAGGCGGCGTGGCCGATGGAAATCAGTCCTGCAAATCCTGTCAGCAGGTTTAAACCGTAAACCGCTACGATGGAGATCAATATGCTGTCGATAACCAGCATGTACTTGTTACCGACCTCGAACAACAGCGGCCAGGTGAACAGCACCACCAGCAAACAGGTAAACAAAAGCCGGTCGACGTGTGTCATGAATATGCGCTGTTCGGCCCTGTAGGAAGTAAAGAAGTTACCCGTGGCTATCCATCGATTCTCAGACATAAACTACACCCGCTCTATTTCATGGATCCCGAAAAGGCCATGGGGTTTGATCAACAGAATAATTAGCAGAATAATGTAAGGCAATACATCCGCCGTTCCGAAAAGCCCCCAGTTGCCGTCCAGATAGCCGGCGGCGAACTGCTGGATCAGCCCCATGATGATACCGGCCACAATCGCGCCGAAAATGGAATCCAGTCCGCCCACAATTACCACCGGGAATACGATGATGCCGAAGGAGTGTAGCACATTGAAATTCAGACCGGTGATGTTGCCGATGATGCCGCCGGCGGCGGCGGCGCTCAATCCCGCAGTGGCCCATGCCAGGCCGAACACCCTGGGCACCGATATGCCGATGGACATGGAAGCAAATTGGTCGTCGGACACCGCCCGCATGGAAATGCCCACCGTCGATGCTCTAAAAAACCAGGTAAAGGCGCCGATCATAATAAAGGTGATGATCACACCCACCAGTTGGGTCCACGACATGGAGACTCCCCAGAAAGAAATCGGTGTTTTGGGCAGAAATTCCGGGAATGAGAAATTTTCCGCCCCAAAGGGGGTCATGTAAATAATGCCGTCGATAATCGACATCAATCCGATGGTCACCATGATCACCGATATGATCGGTTCCCCGATCAGGCGGCGTAGAAACACCCGTTCCACGCTCATGGCCAGAAAAAAGGTGATGACCATGCTCAATACAAACGAAATCGCGATGTGGATACCGACCCATACCGTCAGTGCATAGGTAATAAACGCTCCTGAAGCGATGATCTGCCCATGGGCAATGTTCAGCACGCGACTCGACTTATAGATCAAAACGAATCCCAGTGCCGACAATGCGTATATGGACCCCACCACGATGCCACTTACCACCAGCTGGAAAAAATAACTCATGCAACCCCTTCCATGGTATAAAACTTCATTTCAGCCTCCATGGTTGTACTCTGGCCATCCTGGTACTGGAAAAAGGCCTCAACCATCTTGGTCCTGACGCTTTCATCATAAAGCGCTTCGTACAGGTCTTTATATTTTTCCCTGACGAACTTTCTGCGCAGTTTGCCTGTTTTGGTCAGCTCACCGTCGTCCATGTCCAGCAGCTTGTACAAAACAGCAAAACGTTTGATTTTAAAGTGCTCTTTTTCTGCCCTTTCGTTGACATCTTGTACTGCCCCTTTGATCAGCTCGACAACTTCCGGTTTTCCCGATAGATCCATATAGGTAGTGAAAGACAGGCCGCGGTCCTCAGCCCATTTTCCCACCACAATAGGGTCGATGTTGATCAAGGCGGATACGAAATCCCGCTTGTCGCCGAAAATAACGGCCTCTTTGATATAGGGGCTGAATTTGAGCTTGTTCTCCAGGAACATGGGGCTGAACATTTCATCCTTGCTATTGTGCATGACATCGGTCAGCCGGTCGATCACCACCAGGTGGCCGTTGTCATCCAGATAACCGGCGTCCCCGGAATGCAGCCAGCCTCCCGCCAGCAGCTCCTCGGATTTATCGTCCATCTTGTAGTAACCGACACAGACCGAGGGAGATTGCGACA
The DNA here is from genome assembly GCA_050124355.1 of Desulfobacterales bacterium. Taxonomy (GTDB): domain Bacteria; phylum Desulfobacterota; class Desulfobacteria; order Desulfobacterales; family JAFDCJ01; genus JAFDCJ01. Next base: position 7,394 of record JASFFJ010000286.1, read on the forward strand.
GGATCTCACCTTGTTCGGAAATTTTACACTCGGTCTCCGGCAGGGGCTTGCCCACGGTATCGGGCCGCACATCACCGTCCCGATGCATGTAGGCGATTCCGACAATTTCGGTCTGGCCGTAGATCTGTTTCAGGTTGACACCGATGGCCTGATAAAAGGTGAACAGCTCGGGTCCAAGCGCCGCGCCACCGGTGTAGGCCCGCCGCAGCCTTCGCAGACCGATCTGGTTAATCAAAGGATCGAATACGAGCGTTTTTCCCAGCCAGGCAGCAAAACGCAAGGATGCGGGCATCTGTTCGCCGCTCATCCGGTACCGGGCCGCCTTTTCACCAATCTTGATAAATTTTTCGTAAATCAGACGATTCAGCCAGTAGGATTCGTCAATCTTAAGCCATATCTGGGATCGAATGGTTTCGTATATCCTGGGCGCGCCGAACATGAAGTGGGGCCCGATTTCCTTAAGATCCTCCATGCTGGTTTCCACCGACTCTGGAAAGTTGATGGTGATCCCGGTGGCCATGGCCACCCCGAAGGAATTCATCTGCTCGCCGATCCAGGCAAAGGGCAAAAAGGACAGGTATTCGTCGGTGTCCTCGAGTTTGTCAACCTTGGTGAGCTGAATGCCCATGTTGATGTAGTTTTTGTGGGTCATCATGGAAGCCTTGGACAATCCGGTGGTTCCTGATGTCAAGCAGAAATGACAAACATCATCCGGTTTTCCCTGGTCGATCTGCTCATCGAATTTTCCGGGATTTTCAGCATGAATCGCTTCACCCAGTGCGTAAAGATCCTCTATGAAAAGAAACCAGTCGTCGGATCGATAGCTGCGCATGCCACGTGGGTCCTCGTAGATCACCCTGCGTACCTGGGGGATGCGGTCACGGATCTCAACCAGTTTGTCTACCTGTTCCTGGTCGTCGCAAAAAACAGCCGTTACGTCCATATATTCGATCAGTTGGGCAATTTCATCAGGCAGGGTGGTTTGATATATCCCGGCCGAGACCGCCCCGATGGACTGGGCACCGATGGCCATGAAGAGCATCTCCGGGATATTGTCCCCGATCAATGCCAGCTTGTCTCCTTTTTGGACACCCACTATCTCGAGACCCAGGGCGATCTTTTTTACGTAATCGAAAAAATCGTTCCAGGTGTAGTTGTTCCAGTAGCCAAAATCCTTCTCACGCAGGGCGACCTTGTCACCGGTCTCGTTCACCCGCCAGCGCAGCAGCTGTGGAATGGTAAATTCTAATAGTTGCTCTTTGTTTTCCATGATGTAATGCAATTATTAAAGTGAGCTAAACTTTGAAATGAATCCCGCTGAAAGCGGGACTAAAATTGTGGTATCCTTTCATAAAATGGGCAAAAGCGCTGGGATTCCTTAATTTTAGTCATTTTTGGCAATTTAGCTCATTTTAGACATTTTTTATTCCTCTCCAATGTAGGCTTCAATGACCTTGGGTATTTTGACGACCTCATCCGGCGTACCGAAGCCAATCAGCTCTCCAAAATCGAGGACATAGATGCGATCTGATATGTCCATGACAACGCCCAGATCGTGCTCCACAAGGACGATGGTTGCCTCGCGCTCTTTCTGAATATCGATGACAAATCGCACCATATCTTCTTTTTCTTCGATGTTCATGCCCGCCATGGGTTCGTCGAGCAGGAGCAGCTGGGGCGCCAGGGTAAGGGCACGAGCCACCTCCACCCGTTTTTGGATCCCGTAACTCAAACTTCCCACCGGGTGCTTACGGTAAGGTTCCAGCTCCATGAAAT
>JASFFJ010000287.1:0-9124 GCA_050124355.1 Desulfobacterales bacterium
GCGGCCGCCCTGGCCACCATCGACTACATCGAAAAGCACAAATTAGTCGATCATGCCCGGCAGTTGGGGCGCTATTCCCTGAAACGCCTGAACACGATGAAGAAAAACCACGGGCTGATCGGCGATGTCCGCGGTTTGGGTCTGTTCTTGGGAATCGAGCTCGTCAAGGATCGGCAAACCCGCAAGCGTGCCGCAGATGAGGCTGAAGCAGTGCTGTATGCCGCACTTTCCAAAGGCCTCAGTTTTAAACTTACCATGGGCAACATTTTGACATTGACACCGGCACTGACCATTACAATAAAGGAAATGGATACGGCCCTGGATATTATCGAGGAATCCATCGCCGAGATTGAAAAGATGCGATCTAAATAAATTAGGTACCAGCCCTAAACGATGATATAAACTGCCAAATTTTTGATTTGAGGCAAAGATCTTGACACATATTCGATAGATTAGCTATAAAACGTTTGATTTGGATGGGATACCGGATCCTTTGACCCTGCAAATAGTCATGAAATAGACGAAGGGGTACACAATGCTCAAGGCGATTAATGTCACCAAGCGTTTCGGTGAACTGAAAGCAGTGAATGATCTGAGTTTTGAGGTGCAACAAGGGCAGGTATTCGGTATTGCAGGGCCCAATGGCGCCGGCAAATCCACTGTCTTCAATTTAATCACCGGGGTCTATAAATACGAAGGTAAAATCGAGTTTGATGGACGGGATATTACCGGTATGCCGCCCTATCGCATCGCCAAAGCGGGGATTGCACGAACGTTTCAGATTCCGCAAACCTTTCCCAGCCTCAACGTACAAAAAAGCATCTCCGTGGGTAGCCGGTTTGGTGCCTCCGGAGGACTTGATCCCGCCTATGTGGATGAGGTGATCCGCTTTGTCGAACTTGATCAGGAACGTTCAAAAAACACGGGTCTTTTAACCCTGTTGGGCAAGAAGAAACTGATGATCGGTGCATCCCTGGCGACCAAACCCAAAATTCTGATGCTGGATGAACCCATGGCCGGCTGTAATGCCACGGAAATAAAAAGCCTCATGGAATTGATCGCCAAAATCAACCGGGAGCTGGGGATCACCATAATTATCATCGAGCACTTCATGAAAGTGCTCACTGAACTTACCGAAATCCTGTTGATCATTGAATCCGGTCGAAAAATCTGCCAGGATGAGCCCGCGAAAGTCACCAACGATCCCAAGGTAATTGAATGCTATTTAGGTGATTCTAATGCTGAACGTGGCTAAATTAAACGCCTATTACGGTGAATCGCATGTATTAAAGGACGTCTCCATAGACGTCAATCAAGGTGAGGTGGTGGTTATGCTGGGGCCCAACGGCCATGGCAAAAGCACGCTGCTAAAATCCATTTGTGGGCTGGTAGATAAAACGAAAGGTAAGATCACCTATCAGAATCAAGACATCAATGATATGGTGACCGAAAAACTCGTCGACATGGGCATTATCTACATTTCTGAAAACCGCGAACTTTTTCCTTATATGACGGTATTGGAAAACCTGAAATTGGGCGCCTATTCTAAAAATGCCCGGCCCCATGAGAAAAAAAATCTGGAACGGGTATTCGCCCTTTTTCCCCGCCTGGTGGAACGTCAAAAACAGACCGCTTCCACCATGAGTGGCGGTGAAGCCAGGATGCTGGCCGTAGCCCGGGGACTGATGTCAAATCCAGATTTTTTGTGTATTGATGAGCCCTCTTTGGGTCTTCAGCCCAGCTTACGGCATGAGATTTTTTCAACCATCAAACGGATTAACGAACAGGGCAAAACCGTCCTGTTAGTGGAACAAAATATTCCTCAAATCGCGGAATTGGCCGACCGTATCTATGTCATGGAAGAGGGACAGATCTCTTTTGAAGGCAATAAAGATGAAGCACTCAACAACGAACACCTGAAAGAAATCTTTTTAGGTATGTAACCAGAAGCCATTACGAAAATGTCTTTTGCTCCAATTCCTGAACTTTTTTGTTTTTATGTGAATAACATATAATCAGCAGTGCAACTGAATGCTCCTGATAAAGGAATTAAAAAAGAATGTTTAGCGAAGACACCATTCTACTTTTGTACGAAATCACTGACGTGATTATCGCCGGGTTGTCCACCGGTTCGGTTTATGCCCTGATGGCTGTGGGCATGACCCTGGTCTATGGGGTGACCAAGGCCTTTAATTTCGCCTACGGAGATTTTTTTAATATGGGCGGCTATTTTGCCTGGATACTGATCTTCGGGCTCGGCTTTCAATTTGGCGGCTACTTGGCGGTTCTGATCATCGTAATGCCGCTGATGTTCGCCGTAGGATATGGGTTGGAAAAACTGATGGTGGCGCCCTTGAGGAAGCGCCCGGACTGGGAAAACAAGGTGATGATGCTGACCCTGGGCCTGGCGTTATTTCTGAGCAGCCTATATATGGTGGTATTCGGTGTAAAAATGAAATCTTTGCCCCCAATTTGGGAGGGGATCCTCGAAGTCGGCCAGTTGGTATTCAGCTACCAGGACATCCTAATTTTCGTCATGTCTTTGGGGGGCATCCTGCTTTTTGGATGGATGCTCAATAACACCCGCACCGGCATGGCTGTAAAAGCCGTGGCTCAGAACCCGATCGGAGCAAAAATAGTGGGAATTCCCCAAGAGCGGATTTTTGCATCCACCTTTGCCATCTCAACGGTTATGGTGGGTTTCGGCGGAATCCTGCTGAGCCAGAAGTGGTTTATCAACCCCAACGCCGGCGGCACCATTATGATAAAGGCCTGGGTGGTTACCGCATTTGGTGGAATGGGTTCCATCCGCGGAGGTCTATATGCCGCCTTCATCATCGGCATGCTGGAAGCGTTTGTGGGCTGGTTGTTCGGTATGAGTTATGCTATAATCGCGCTTTTCATTCTTTTGTTGGCAACCCTGGCGCTAAGGCCTCAAGGCCTGATGGGAAAAGGCGAGTAAGGTATGCGTTTAAAAACGATGGCGATGGTAATCGGTGTTTGCTACGGAATCATGGCGATTTTGCCTATCTTCGTAGGTGACATCAAATTCATTATGAATATTATGATCATGTGTCTCATCTGGGCCGTGGTGGCCTCATGTTGGGACGTGATGATGGGATTTGCAGGAATATTTTCATTCGGCCAGGTGGCTTTTTTCGTCATGGGCGCCTATTGCTCCGGTATCCTTGCCATCGAGTATCAGGTGACCCCGGTGTTATCCATTCTGATCGCCGGTCTATTTACCGCCGGCATGGGCGTACTCGTTGGGTTACCCTGTCTCAAATTGGCAGGTCCTTATGTAGCCCTGGTAACCTTTGGCGTGCATATGGCCCTTCAGCCGACCTTAAGGGGGGAAATCGGCATCGCACTGGGATCCGGCGGATCCGTGGGTCTTCTGACGATACCTCCCATCAATATATTCGGTTATCAATTCAGTTCCGCCAATATAGTTCCCACTTTCTATTTGACGCTTTTAATATCCCTCGCCTGCGCACTCATTATTATGTTTACGATCAAATCTTATTGGGGAGTTGCCTTTCTGGCCCTGAAAGATTCCCAGGATTTTGCCATGAGCTTAGGTATCAGCGCCTTTAAATATAAGTTGATGGTATTTGCCCTCACTTCATTTTTAACCGGTATCATCGGGGCCTTCTACGGCCATTTCTATGGGGTGCTTTCGTTTCGCATGCTGGATATGGACCTGTTTAGTATATTGATGGTCATGATGTTGGTGGGGGGGCTGGGACATTTTCCCGGCGCCATCCTGGGTGCTTTTCTGGTTGTCGCAGGCAGTGAATTGATGGCACCGCTGGGGGCATACCGGGCCGTGACCATGGGTGCCTTGGTGGTAATTTTAGTATTGGCGCTTCCAAACGGTGTGATGGGTTTTTTTCTAAAACGCTCGACAAGCACCGCACCTGCTAGGTGATGTGGAAGTACCTGAAAAAGTGAAAAAGGGTCGGCAGCGGTATTCGAACCAGGCTTGGCGACCTCGTTTTGTTAACTCCATATTCTCTTGTTTTTAGGAAACGAGTGTTTATAGTCGCAGAGTGCTCAATTCGGGTTCATTCAACACTATTTATCATTGAAAGAGGAGGTGCAACATGAAAAGAATCAATCTATTTGCATGGGCTATAATGGTATGCATGTTTTTAGCCCCTGCGGCCATGGCAGCCGATACCATTCCAGTGGGGGTTCCGATTCCGATGACCGGCTGGGCTGCCGGTTCCGGGGCAGATTATTTCAAGGGCATCAAAATGGCCATTGATGAAATCAATGAAACGGGCGGTCTGCTGGGTAAACAGCTTGAGATTATCCGATTCGACTCCAAAGGGTTTGAACCCGAAGTGGTCATGCAGGCGGCCGATTATCTTTGCGGTCAGAAGAAGGTGGCCTCCGTGCATGCCGGCTGGGCCGGATGGGGCCAGGACGTTCGGGCCTATGGTAAATATGATGCGCCCTTTTTCGCCGACGACGGCTCCCAGGCAGCGGTGGACGTCTTCAGGGAGGATCCCAAAAAATATTACAATATCTATCAAACCACCGACGTGGGCGTCGAGCAGGCCAAGAGTATGTTTCGGATGCTGATGGCCTTGCCCTACGAATATCCCAATAAAAAGGTCGTGATCATCAATACCGACGATTCCTGGGGTTTGGAAGTCGGTGATACACTGGAAAAAAACTTCAAGGACAAAGGCTGGAAAGTTTCCAAACGGGAAACCGTGCCATACGGCACCAACGAGTGGGGCGTTATTCTATCCCAGATCCGCAGGATCAAACCGGCTCTTATTCACATAGAAATCCCCAGCGGACAGGAAAATATCACCTTTATCCAGCAGTTTCTTAAAAAACCTGCCAACGCCATCATCAGCTTGGGCTGGGGTATCACACCCCGCGAGGTGGTGGACGCCTTGGGTGAATCCGCCGACGGAATTGTGGGCGAGATGCCCAGCGGGTTGCCCGGACCCAAGGCCCCCAACCCGGCAGCACAGGCCTGGGTTGATAAATTTGTTAAAATCAACAAACATCAGGTTCCGGCCGGCGCCTGGATCGCCTACACGGCTGTTAAAGCATGGGCCCATGCGGTTGAAAAAGTGGGGGATGCCTATAATTTCAAAGACGTGAATGCCTATATTCAAAAAAACGGCTATAAGGGCGAGTTGGGTCTTATCAAGTGGGACAAAGATAATGTCTTGCGTGCTCAAAAAGGTGCACCTATTGTACACTATCAGGTACAGGGCGGGGAGTTGCAGCCGATCTATACCGATCCACCGCTTACTCCATACCCGTACGGCAAGTTTATTAAACCGCGCTGGATTAAATAGAAGGTGGCCGGCAAATTTGCTGCGTCTTTAAATTAAACAGCCCTGAAGCATTGTGAACGCAATTGATTCAGGGCTGTCTGTTATAGGGAGATTGTGTTGATTCGTTGGTCATTTGTTATCCGCCATTCTGACTGATTTCCGAAGCCTGCCACCTCTGGTTTGATGCCCCTGGGCAATGACCACGAAGGCCTTCGGATCTGTATCATTTACGATGGCCTTCAATGCATTTACATCGGACCGGTTTATTGTGCTAAACAAGGTAGTGTGCTCTGTATGGGAGAACATGCCCTTTCCCGCCCAACCGGTAACGCCCACTCCCAGACGATCTATTAAGCTCTGGGATACCTGCTCCGGGGAATCGGTCACGATAAAAACAGTGCGGACCACACTGGGTCCCTCCAGAACGTAATCGGCGACAAAGCCCCAGGTAAACAATGTGACAAAGGCATACAGAGACATCTCCCAGCCGAAGACCAGCCCCGCAATCAGGATCACCCCGCCGTCGATAAGGATATAGATCTGGCTGTTGGGGATGCCGGTTTTCAATTGGATTACACGGCTGATAACCGAAGTGCCGGCCGGGGAGGTACCGCCCCTATAAATAAGGCCGATGCCGATACCACCTGTGATTCCACCATAAAGGGCATTGAGCAGCAGATCTTTGGTAACGCCGGACGGAAGAATAACTGCCAATCCGTCAATTCCCAGACTGTAAACCACTGTAACATAAAAGGCACGAACGAGAAAACGAAACCGACCCAGGTAGAAAAAGCCGACGACCAACATGGGCAGGGTCAAAATCAGCATCGTCAATCCCTTCGGCCAGCCGGTGAATTCATGGATAATGATTGCCGCTCCCGAAGTCCCGCCCGGCGCAATGTTAAACGGCGCCAGGAAGAGGTCGAAGTTGATCGCCAGGATAACCGAGCCCATTGTCAATAAAAAGTATTCCGGCAATATTTTCCCAATATCGATATTTGCGATCATTTTTTCTAATGTCTTTTTCAATTCATCAACCTCATATTCCCTTTGGTGTCTTCGCATCTTCGTGTCTGAACTTTAGCTAAAAATTAAAAACTATGAAATTATTTCGGGGTCATAGAGAAATGTCTGATGTTTGTCAATTAAAATAACCGTGTCTATAGATCGGGGAGCCACAAGGCCGGAATGCTAAAAGACAGTAGAACTTTTGTGCGTCCATGCTTTCCAGCTTCCCGGCTTCAAGCCTGCTCAGTTAAAAATTTCCACTTGGTCTCTAACTCAATTGGCTATATCATTGTTTATGGACATCAACTGTCATTGGTGCTACAAATCCGATCAAAATCTTCATCCGGTTAATTTGCTGAGAGTCACAACAGATGAACCTCAACCAGCTCAAAATATTTTATATGACCGCCAAAAAGGGGAGTCTCAGTATGGCGGCCCATGAACTTTTCATTTCCCAGCCGGCAGTTACCAAAGGCATCCAGCGGCTACAGGAATTTTACGACATTAAGTTTGTCGACCACGTCGGCAAAAAACTGACTCTGACCGATGCCGGTGAAGTGCTTTACGAAATTGCCGAAAAGATTTTCGAATTAGAAAGCCGGGCCGAAGAAAGTATCCGTGATTTCCAGCAGCGAAAAAGGGGCCACATTCGAATACTTTCGAGTGAGAGTTTCGGTGACTATTACCTTCCCCATATCATTATTCCGTTCAGCAAAGCATATCCGCTGGTGCGGATTTCTATGAATATCCTGCCAACCGAACAGGTAATGGAACATACGGCAACCCTGAACAATGATTTGGGATTTATTTCTTATCCTGTTGAACACCCAAAGTTATTGATAAAAGAAGTCCTTGAGGATCGACTGGTGATAATAACATCGCCTTGCCATCCCCTGACCCGTATACAGACCCTTGTTCCTCAGGACCTCAAAGATGAACAGTTGATCATGCACGAAACAGGATCAGCACCTCGCGAGGCCATCGAGGAGTACATTCGGAAAAACGACATTTCCGTTAAAATTCACCTGGAAATCTCCAGCAATCATGCCATAAAGCGAGCGGTTGAAGATGGACTTGGTATCGCTTTGATTTCAAGGCGGGTGGCCATTGATGAGATCCGAGCCGGAAGACTCGCGGCGATTCCCCTGTCTGATCCACTCATGATCCGGAAATACTACATGGTCCACCACAAAGATAAATACCTCTCCGAGCCCCTGCAGAGTTTTATCGGTGGCGTATTTAAGTGGGCGGCAGCGTACTTACGAGAGCTCAGGTGATCATATGGTTTTAGCCGAAATTTTCTAATTTACAAACACCCGTGGGAGGCAAACATGTATGGCAAATATCGTGAAAAGCTAAAACATGAACTCAAGGCAATTATCCAGTCCGGCCTATATAAATCCGAACGTCACATCGCATCCGCCCAGCAGGCCCGCGTCAAGGTCGCTGAAAACCAGGTCTTGAACATGTGTGCCAACAATTACCTGGGCCTTGCAAATAACAATGAAATCATAAAGGCGGTCAAAGCAGGTCTGGATGAACGGGGATTCGGCATGGCGTCCGTGCGTTTCATCTGCGGCACCCAGGACATTCATTTAGAGCTGGAAAAAAAAATCAGTCAATTTTTCGGTACCGATGATACCATCCTGTACTCATCTTGTTTTGACGCCAATGCCGGTCTTTTTGAAACCTTACTGGATGAAAAGGATGCGATTATCTCGGATGCCTTAAATCATGCTTCGATTATTGATGGGATTCGCCTATGCAAAGCAGCCCGATTTCGCTATGCCCACGGGGATATGGTATCGCTGGAAAACTCTCTCAAGGAAGCTGTCGCTGCCAAAACCAGAATGATCGCGACCGATGGCGTTTTCAGCATGGATGGAGACTATGCAAAATTGAATCATATCTGTGATCTGGCGGAAAAGCATGATGCCCTTGTCATGGTGGACGACAGCCATGCCACCGGTTTTGTGGGGCCCACGGGACGCGGTACACCGGAGCTTTGCAGGGTTCAGGATCGGGTTGACATCATTACCTCAACTCTAGGGAAGGCATTGGGTGGTGCTTCCGGCGGATTCACTACAGGACGCAAGAATATCATCGAAATACTCCGCCAGCGTTCTCGTCCTTACCTTTTCTCCAACTCCCTGGCACCGCCCATTGTCTCGGCAGCACTAAAAACCATCGATCTGTTGAAGGAATCAAAATCCGCCAAAGAAAAGTTGGAATCCAACACCATTTTCTTCAGAGAACAGATTGCCAAAGCCGGTTTTACTATCAAATCCGGGACTCATCCCATTGTGCCTATCATGCTGGGCGATGCCAAGTTGGCCCAAGAGATGGCAGCCATGCTTCTGAAAGAGGGCGTATACGCGGTGGGTTTCTTTTACCCGGTGGTCCCCAAAGGACAGGCGCGAATCCGGGTTCAAATTTCCGCTGCGCATTCCAGGAAAGACATGGAGTTTGCCTTGGAAAAATTTATAAAAGTGGGCAAGGAATTGGAAGTGATATAATGATGATAATTAAAATGAATCCACTCTCCATTTTTCAACCACATATAAAGGTAAAAGCCCATGAAAATGAAAGCCCTGGTAAAAGCTAAACCGGAACCGGGTATCTGGCTGCAGGATGTCGCGACACCCGAAATCGGAATCAACGATGTCCTAGTCAAGATTCACAAAGCATCTATTTGCGGCACCGACGTACATATCTATAATTGGGATGCCTGGGCCCGCAAAACGATTCCGATCCCCATGCATATCGGGCATGAATTTGTTGGTATCGTTGCAAAAATCGGTGCCAACGTT